>DASPUE010000341.1:0-5535 GCA_035623055.1 Gemmatimonadales bacterium | reverse complement strand
TCTCGTCCTGCACCGCGAATACGTCCTCGAGCTGCCGGTCGTAAGTCTCGCTCCACAGGTGGAAGCCGCTCTCCACGTTGATGAGCTGCGCCGTGAGCCGGATCTTGTTCCCAATCTTGCGGACGCTCCCCTCGAGCACCGAAGAGACCTTGAGCTTCTCCCCGATCTCCCGGACGTCCACCTCCTTGCCCTTGAAGGCGAAGGAGCTGGTGCGCGAGGCCACGTGGATGCCGGGGACCTTGGACAGGGCGTTGATGATCTCCTCGGTCATTCCGTCGGAGAAGTACTCGTTCTCCGGGTCGGCGCTCATATTGGCCAGCGGCAGCACGGCGATTGCCTTGGTCCCCGGTTTCGCGCCTTCGACGATACGATGCGCCCCGGTGACCCCATCCCGGCTGATCGTCCGCAGCGCCTCGGCGAATTCGGCCGCGGTTGGGAAACGATCCACGGGCGTCCGCGCGAGGGCGCGGCTGACCGCGGCGTCCACCGCCTCGGGGACGTCACGGGTGGTGCGGATCTTGGGAATCGGGGACACGAACCGCTTGGCGATCACCGCCTGCGCGGTCACCCCAGTGAAGGGCGGCTCCCCGGTCAGCATCTCGTACAACACGCAACCGAGCGAATAGAGGTCGCTCCGTCCGTCGGTATCGAGTTCTCCTGACGCCTGTTCCGGACTCATGTATGCGGGCGTGCCGAGCGCAAGACCGGTCTGGGTGATCGAGGCGCCCGTGGCGGTGAGCGCCTTGCCGATACCGAAATCGGCAACCATCGCGGCGCCCTCATGGAGGAGGATGTTCTCGGGCTTGATGTCGCGATGCACCACCTTGTGCCGGTGGGCGTAGTCCAGCGCGGAAGCGACCTCCCGAGTGATGCGCAACGCGTCCCCCAGTGGAAGCTGGCGCTCCTTGTCGAGCCGCTCCCGCAGGGAGTGACCCTCCATGCTCGGCATCACATAGAACAGGAGCCCGTCGGCCTCGCCCGAATCGAAGACCGGCAGGATGTGCGGATGGGTGAGTCCGGCGGCCAGCTTGATTTCGCGCAGGAAACGCTCGGCGCCGATCTCCGCCGAGATCTCCGGACGGAGTACCTTGAGGGCGACCTGGCGGTCGTGGCGGAGGTCCTGAGCCAGGAACACAACCGCCATCCCGCCCTGGCCGAGCTCGCGGTGAATGGTATAGCGGGTGGAAAGGCCGCGGCCCAGGCGTTCGGAGAGCGTAGTCATTGTTGGGGGAAGAAAGATGCACTCTCCCGGAAGGTGGGGGAATAGCGTGCGCCGGGGGCCTTCTGGGTACTCAAAGATGAAGGGTTTCTTCGGGGCCTTGCCCAGCGGCGGCGAGGGACGGGCACGCCGCCGAGCCGCAGGCTAGCTTTCGGGCTGTCAAATCCGGAGGGCCTACGTTCATTCTCGCGCGGGCGGTCACCTACGCGACGCTGTTCATCGGCCTGCTGCTCATCGTGCTTCCGGGACGGGTGTTGTCGTCGTCCGGGATCGTGCGGCCTCCGGCTGCCGGACCGACTACCATCCTGGGCCTGGCGATCGGGCTGACAGGTGCCGCCCTCGCCGTGTGGTGCATCCTCACGTTCGTCTTCGTCGGCAAGGGTACCCCCGCCCCGTTCGATCCCCCGCGCTTATTGGTGATCCGCGGCCCCTATCGGTATCTGCGCAACCCCATGTACCTCGGCGCCGGCCTGGTCCTCGGAGGTGCCGCGATCTACTACCGCTCTATTGCCCTGCTCGGCTACGCGGCACTCTTTCTCATCGCCAGTCACCTGTTCGTGGTGTGGTATGAAGAGCCGACGCTGACCCGGCTGTTCGGAACTGAGTACCAAGCGTACCGGCACGCCGTCCGGCGCTGGCTGCCTCGTATCCAGAGGGGAAGCGGGTGACCGCAGCTCCTGCCGAGCGCCCATGGGGAATCACCGCCCTGGCGGTATTCTTCGCATGCGGGGCTATCATCGCCGCCGCGACCGGCCTGGCCTTGGCCGTCCCGGGTCGGACCGCAGACCTGCTGTGGCGTCTCAAGCCATCCGCTCAACTCGATCTCTTGGTGCTGGGAACCTGGGCCGCGCCGCTCATGACCCTCGTGTCGGCAGGGTGTGCCGTAGCAGCGATCGGACTCTGGCGCGAGCGTCGCTGGGGCCACGTAGTCGCACTGGCAGTGCTCACCACCAACCTCTTCGGCGACCTCGTGAACGCCGTGCTGCGCGCCGACTGGCGGACGCTGCTCGGCCTCCCCATCGGGGGCCTGATGATACTCTATCTGCTCCGGCCACCGGTTCGGGCGCGGTTCCGCCCTTCCACCGGCGACCAGCCATCACGAGTCTGACGCCCATTCCGGCACGCCAACTCCCGAGGAGAATGCCCAGTGCCACAGCCCACCCGCCCAACCCAGCGCCACCCCTGGACGCTTGCGCAACGCATGGTCCGCAGCAGCCTCGCGCTCCTGCCTCTGGCGTTGGCCACGCTCTTTCTCGGGATGGCGATGTATCACTGGGTCGAAGGTCTCTCCTGGGCCAGCGCCTTTGTGAACGCCGCCATGCTCCTCGGAGGGATGGGGCCCGTTGATCCTATCCACACGGAAGCCGGCAAGTGGCTCGCGGGCTGCTACGCGCTCCTCTGCGGGATCGTCTTCCTGGTCGTCGCTGGTGTCATGCTCGCACCCGTCGTCCACCATGTCCTGGAACATTGGGGACTTGCGGTGCCGGACGGAAAGACGGGGCGTGGGGGGTGAGGAATGAGTAGCGAGTGGCGAGTAGCGAGTAGCGAGTACCGGGTAGCGAGTACCTAGTACCGAGTACCTAGTACGAGTACCTAGTACCGAGTACCTGACGCCCGATGCCTGATACCTGATATCTGACCCTGACCCCTGACCCCTGACCCCTGACCTCCCATGAACCCCGAAGCCTCTGACGAGATCCGCCGCGAACTTGGACCCGGTGAGACCCTGCTCTGGGCGGATCGGCCGCGACAGGGGATCTGCCTTCGGCCGGCAGATGCGCTCCTCATCCCGTTCAGCCTGATCTGGGGCGGGTTCGTGATGTTCTGGGAGAGCATGGTGCTGCAGAACCACGCCCCCCCGATGTTCGCCCTGTTCGGCATCCCCTTCGTCCTAGTCGGCATCTATCTCGTCGTGGGCCGCTTCTTCGTGGACAGCTACCAGCGCTCCCGCACCTCCTACGGCCTCACCAACCGCCGGGCGATCATCGTCAACGGACTTTTCAACCGCACCGTGAGGAGCATCGACCTCTCCGGCCACGACCAGATCACGCTGAGCGAGCGCGGAGACCGGAGCGGCACCATCACCTTCGGTCCCCTCTATCCCATGTATCCCATGTGGGCCGGGACCGCCTGGCCGGGGATGGGCAGGTTCCAGCCGCCGGCATTTGACCTCATCGACGATGTGCGCAACGTGTACGACCAGGTGCGGAAGGCGCAGGATGGGGTGTTGAAGGGGGGTACTTAGTACCGAGTAGCGAGTGGCGAGTGCCTAGTACGTGGTTCGGGAGGATGGAGTCCACCCGTGGCCATGCACATAGACGTACCAAACGCCCGCTGCATAGATGGCGAGATCCCAGCGCCACTCACCCTGGATCGCATGGAGCACGAAGGCGCCTGCGATCGTCACCAGTAGCAACACCGTTCCGGCGGGCAGAGTTCGAGGGATCAGGAACAACACGGCCCCCACGGCTTCGACTCCAGCGATGATCGCGACGTGAACATGCGACACGTGATCGGCGTGGCGCAGGGCATGATGCAACGTCTCGATGCTGCCGATCAGCAGCCCGATGCCGAGCACCAGGTGGAAGATGAGGAACGACCGGCGAAGGGGCATTTAGCGTTCAGCGTTCAGCGTACAGGGTACAGCGTGCCGTGCACTCCGTACTACAGGGTACTCGGTACTCGGTACTCGCTACTCGGTACTCGATACTCGTTACTCGCCACTCGCTACTCAGTACTAGCCTCACGGCGCCCCAAACCCGAAACTCGGGTTGTCTACCACCAGCACCCAGTCCCCGCTCGACGGTGGCGTGAAGCTCTTGGTCGCCGAAGTGGAGTAGGTGCCGATCAGGGTGGACGTCCCGGTTGACGGCTTGTACCACCACGCGGTCATCGTGCTGCCGAGGCTCCGCCCATTGATGGTGACGGCGCGCGACGATGGCAGGTACGCGATGATCGACGATCCGTCCGAGGCCAGGGCCGCGGTGGCATAGCTGCTGCCGCTGCTGTAGCCCGCCGTGAGCACCGCGTGCGACTGGTCCGGCACCAGTAGCCACCAGTTGCGTTCGCCGAACAGTTTCTGGGCGTATTTCATATTCAGCGCACCGGGGCTGTTGAGCTGGTTCTGCCACGGTGTCACCGAGCAGAAGCCGCTCCCCGACGGGGCACTGAAATACCACATCGGGCAGTTCCCGTAGACCTGGCCGAAGCCGCCGGAGAGCACGGTCCAGTAGTACTGGGCCCGCAGCGATTGCGCCGTCGAACTGTGTTCGCCCTCGTAGGCCGTCTCGATCAGGAAGTACGGCATCTTCGGCGAAACCTGGTACGCGGTCAGGTCCTTGCTATACAGCGAGGTGCTGTAGGTGTAGACGTCGTTGACGTTGAGCCAGGTCGCGCCGCTCCAATTGGTGATCGCCATCGATTCCGGCTGGTTGTGCGCGGTGAAGGGGTGCCGGGTGTCGTACTGCAGGATGCCGTTCACCATGGCCTGAAGCCTGGTGTTGACTCCGCAGCTGATCGGGTTCGCGTCGGCACCGATCAGCCAGATGATGTTGTCGTAGCCGCCGTAGCGCTGACCGACATACCGGCCCCAGGCCGCCAGATCGCTGTCGGTGGCCGCCTTGAGCTCGACGGCCCAGCCTTCGCTGCCGCACCCGTAGCCCACATAGGCGGGATCGAGCAACACGACGATTCCCTTCTGCGCCGCCGACTGGATGATGTAGTCGACGTGCGCGAAGTAGGCCTCGTTCGGCGTCGTGAAATTCTTGCCCGTGAACGGCTTGATGTTGTAGATGTCAGCGGGAGCGTTGGTGGCGTATTTGTGCTCGATCAGGCTGATCAGCGACAGGTCGAACCCGTTCTGCTGCCGCGACGCGAAGTAGGTGTCCGCGTCCTGGTCCGACAGCTGGGCGATCAGCGACCAGGCGGCATCCCCCACCATCAGGAACGGCTTGCCGGTCTGATCCATCAGGTAGCGGGACGTAGGCCCGACGCGGAGCGGATACACATATCCGGTCGGAGAGGTGACCGCCACCGTGACGGACGCAGTCCCGCTCTGGCCCTCGCTGGTGGCCGTGATGGTCACGGGGCCACCTGGGGCCACCCCAGTCACCACCCCGGTCGCGCCGACCGATGCCGTGCCGGGGTCGCTGCTGGCCCAGCTGATCACCCGTCCGGTGAGCACGTTGCCGGAGGCGTCCTTGGTAGTCGCGGTCAGCGGCACGCTCTGCCCCACCATGATGCTGGCTGATGCCGGCGTTACGGTGACCGTGGCGACCGGTGGGATTGTCACCGTGATCGACGCGGTGCCCGTCTGC
>DASPUE010000340.1:0-2114 GCA_035623055.1 Gemmatimonadales bacterium | reverse complement strand
ACAGCCGGGCCGCGACAGCCTGCTCCTGTATCGCGGCGCACGGGCGGGGGTGTCGCGGGACTCGGCGTGGATCGCGCTTCCCATTGTGGCGGTCTCGTCGGGCCAGTGCGATGGGCGAGCGGCCCTCAGAATCGCAACCATCCTCGATTCCTCCCTCGTCGCGGCCACTGCATCGAGCCTCACGCCGGTGCGGACCTTCGAGATCATGCAGGCCCGGCTGTATCAATCTCAGGGCGAGCGCTGGCTCGGTGCCCGTTCGGTGAGCGCCGGAGAAGTAGTCCAGCCGCTCACCGGTCCGTTCGACGCAGGCGCTCCGACCTTCAGATTCCTGACCTCCAATGGGGCGCCGGCCGGGAGTCCCGATTCGGTTCGGGGGATTCTGCTCACCCTCCGCGGCCAGGTCGCCGGTTGGCAACCGGGGAGCGCCCCGCTGCGGGACAGCGCGGTGACCCGGGTCGCTCCGCCCAACCTGATCCCATGAACCGGCGCGGCGCCTCCCTCCTGGTGGTATTGGTCGGCCTGCTCGTTCTTGGCGGCGCGACCGGTCTCCTGTTTTCGCTGGCGCAGGGACGGTTGCTCGCAGGTCGAGCCTCTCTGGATGCGACGCGGGTTCGTCTGACCGCCGAGGGCGCATCGGAGTGGACACTGGTCCACTGGCCTCTGCCTCCCGGCTCGCTTCTTGTGGGCAGCGCCGTCGCGCTGCCTACCGGGGTGATTCCGGGTTCCGGCCTCACCCTGAACGACTCGCTGATCCGCCTCGGCGACTTCCTCTACCTGCTGCGAACGGTGGCGTCGCGCCATGGACCCGGAGGGAAATTGCGGGCGAGGGATGGGGTTGGACGCCTCGTCCAATGGACCGGACCGACGTTTTCGGATGGTCAGGCGCTGGCGGCGGTCGGCGCGATCAACTTCGAAGGCGCGTCCCGGATCGAAGGCGCGGATCATGTCCCGGCGACCTGGGGTGGGGTCTGTCCGGTGCCTGCCGCCGCTGCAGCTGGCCTCCGAACGCCTGACCCATCGATCGTCGGGCCCTGCCCCGGGGCAGGCTGTGTGGCGGGATCACCGCCGGTCGCGGTCGACTCGACTCTGGTTCCGGACTTCCTCGGACAACTGACGCCAGTGACGGTCAATGCGCTGATCGGTTCCGCCGGCATCGCCGTGAGCGGCGAATTTCCGGGCGTCGGCCCCCCGCCTCCGACATCCGGCTGCGACCGGAGTGTTCTCACCAATTGGGGCGACCCATTGAGCGTTGATACGGAGTGCGGGGGCTATTTCCCGATCGTCGTGGCTGGTGACGGAGCCCGCATCACCGGCGCCGCCGGCCAGGGAATCCTGATAGGTTTGGGGCGGCTCGAACTCGCCGGGGAGCTTACTTTCCATGGCGTCGTGCTGGCGCTCGGGCCGCTGGAACTGCGTGATCGAGCGCACGTAATCGGGACGGTGCTGGCTGCCGGCGCCGTCCATCTCGCTGACGAATCCTCATTCTTGCGGTCGACCTGTGCTGTCAGGCGGGCCTCGCGTGGCGTTCCCCGCCAGGTCGGACCTATTGAGCGAGGCTGGATCCGGTGGCCCTGACAGAAATCGGGGTCTTGGGCATGAACGCCTTTAGTGCAAAATCCGGCATCGCGGGCTTGGGAGCGGGTCGAGTCGGGAGCCTGAATTTCGGACGTAAGTCTTTTCTTGATAGCGTCTTAGGCAGTGAATTCGGTCACTGGCATATGGGTTGCTCTTTCACGGGCCGGAACATCGGCGCTCAATAACCTGGACATCGAGTCCAACATCGTACTCTCCTGGAGGGGAACATGAACCGGAAGGGCTTTACCCTGATCGAGCTTCTGATCGTGGTCGTGATCATCGGCATCCTGGCCGCGATCGCGATTCCGAAGTTCGCCAACACCAAGCAGAAGGCGGTCGTGGCCTCCATGAAGTCCGATCTGCGCAATCTGGTGACCGCGCAGGAAGCGTTCTTCTCGGATAACAACGACTACGCGGGCGGCACCACCAGCAGCGCCCAGGTCAACGGCGTGGGCGGAGCGGGCAAGGTGGCCTTCGTGCCCAGCACCGGCAACGTGCTGGCCCTGACCTACGGCAGCGCGGGCGGCTGGAGCGCCACG
>DASPUE010000339.1:0-3400 GCA_035623055.1 Gemmatimonadales bacterium | reverse complement strand
TACGATCGACGGTGATGAATCCCTGGCACAGCGAGGCGCAACAGGCGGGCATGGACTATCTGTACGAACTCGTCCGGTTCCTGCATCGGGTGACAGCGGAGAGTCTCGGGAACCGGTAAGCGGTGAGCGGTGAGCGGTGAGCGGTGAGCGGGGAGGTGCTAGCGGTCACCGTCCCCGGGCTCGGTCAACTTCCCCGTCAGGCTCATCCGCTTCTTCATCCGCATGATCTCCAGCCGAATCGGCTCATCCTGATCGTAGCTCTGGAGGATCCGGAGGAGGTGAGCCGGATTGTCCGGAGAGCGACCGTCGACCGCGAGCACCACGTCGCCCGCCTTAAGGCCCAGGCCGGAGTGCTCCGGGACATTGATGACCAGGATCCCCTCGCTGGTGCCGAAGTAGCGGCCCAGGTCCCGGTTGAGTGGTGCCAGCTCGAGGTCCTCCAGGGGCGTTCCCATCACGAACATCATCGGCGGTGGCAACCTGGAGCGGCGGATCTTGGGCATCTCGAGATGCATGCGGAGACTGTCGCCCTCCACGCGCCAGCGCTGAGTCCCCATCGCCTCCGCCATCGGATCGGTGTCCGGGAAGCTGTAGCTGAAGCTTCCGGGCGGCATGGTCCAGGCGGTGACGTACGGCTCGTCCCCGGCGACGATGCTGGCGTTCCGTCGCTCCCGTCCGCGCCGGTACTCCACCGCGACCGTATCTCCCGGGTTGAGTGCGGCCGCGGCTTCGGTCAGGGCCATGCCCGGTCCCGCGCGCTCACGCCCGCCGGGTCCGGAGGCGCCGACCAGGGAAATACCGTTGAACCGGGTGATGATGTCGCCGGAGCGGAGACCGGCCCGGGCGGCGGGACCGTTGGGAGCCACGCTCTGAATGAGCGCGCCGATGGAATCAGTCTCCGGCGCCCGCCAGTTCACGCTGATGCCGAGCCGGGCGCGCCGGCTGGTGAGCATACGCACCGTCCCGTCGGGCGGTCCCGGGGGCGGGACTCGTTCCACCCGGCCGGCACTTGGCTCCGGGCGCGGGGGAGCAGGCTCCTGGGCTCGCAGGAAGGGAACCACGGAGAAGGCGAGGACCAGCGATAACGACGACCGGCTGAACATGCTAGAACCCGACCTGGCTCGCTCTCGTGAGGTGCACATCCACGAGCGCGTCGAGCAGACCCACTCGCTGGCGCCACAGCTGGAGCATCTCCGTCTCCCGGCGATCCCGGCCGCCGAGCTGTGCCATTTCCAGTTGGCGGTCCACCTGCGCGATCCGATCCTCCAGCTGACTCGCGACGAACGCGGTCTTGCCGTCGGTGACCCGCCCGTCGGGGTTGTAGGACTGGATCAGGCGTTCCAGCTGACCGGAACGCGCCTTCGCCGAGTCGATCGCCAGCTCGGCCCGATCGGTGCGCCGGTCGGCGCGGCGGAGCTGCACCGTGAGAGCGAGGCTTGCGGCCATTGCGGTTCCGGCAAGGGCCATCCAGCGGAGCCGGCGACGGCGCCGTTCGGACATGATCCCCTGGCGCACGACCGGCCACCGGCTGCTAGCCGGGCGGAGCGAAGGCAGAGCGCGGAGCCGCGCGGACCGCTGGTCCAAACGGCTGGCCTCCGCCTGACAGAGCGGGCAGGCGGCCAAGTGGGCCCGGGCGTCCGCCAGACCTGGCTCGAGACCGGGCTCGCGAAGCTCGACCAGTTGCTGCAGGGTGAGGTGCGTCATGCGAGAGCCGTCTCTTCCCCAAGCCAGCGGCGGAGCCGCAGGTGGGCTCGGGCCAGTTGCGACTTCGAGAAGCTCACCGTCTTGCCCATCAGGCCGGCAATTTCCTCGTGGGTATAACCCTCGACATCGTGCAGCCAGACCACCGCACGACTGGTCTCGGGAAGCCGTTCCAGCGCGGCCTCCAAATCCATTCTGAGGCCGCCATCCTGGCGTGAGGCCTGCGGCTGATGGAATTCCTCGTCCAGTTCCTCCGCGTCCCGGTACTTGTTGCGGCGGAGTCGCATGAGCGCCTTGCTGGCCGCGATGGTGCGCACCCAGCCCCAGAGACTCCCATCGCCCCGGTAGTGGGGAATGCTGCGACAGACCTCGAAGAACGTCTCTTGCAGCACGTCCTCCGCGTCCTCCACCGTGCGGCAGATGCGGCGCGCGAGATTGTATACCGGGACTTCGTAAGTCCGGTACAGGTTCTCGAGGGCGTCGAGATCGCCCGCCCGGGCCCGAGCGAGGACGACCTCTGTCTCTGCAATCGCGAATGCTTCCGGCATCGTGCCGGTAAAGATGCGGGATGGGGCGAAAACGTTGCAGGGGTGGGCCTGCGGCCGGCCGGTCTGGGTGCCCCGGTGACGAGCCCGGCATCCAGCCCGTAAGTAACTATCTTACAATGTGTTACGTGATCGGTAGGCGAGCCTGGGCAGCTGGGTCCTCGACGCGTGCCGGGCCGGCTAGATTCCCTCGCCATGACCAGCACCTCACCGACCAGCCCGCCGCACGAGTGGCTCCATCACCTCGAGGATGAGGCGGATGCCGCCTTCCTCTACCGGGCTCTTGCCGCCCTGGAGCAAGACCCGGCCAGCGCCAGTCTCTACGCCAAACTGGCGAGTGTCGAGGACCGTCACGTCTCGATCTGGCAGAAGCTGCTGACCGATAACGGCCATGCCGTCCCACCGCTCAAGCCGACACTCCGCGCGCGTGCGATGGCGGCGCTTGCGCGACGGTTCGGTCCCGGGCTCTTGGCTCCGATGCTGCTCGAGGAAGAAGGACGCGAGGTCAAGGGGTATTTGACGATGTATCGCTCGGCCCCGGATGGCGCGGCCGGTGCGGCGGCTCTCACCCTCGCCAAGGAGTCGGCTGAACACGCCGGCTCGCTCGCCACTATCGCGGGGGTGCAAGGTGAGCCGTGGCACAAGACCGGTGCGGGCGGGATGCTCCGGAACCTGGTCTACGGCTTCAACGACGGGCTCACTGCCAATTTCGGCCTGGTCGCCGGGATGCTGGGCGCGCAGGGAGAACTCAACCTCGCCGCTCATACGGTTGTGGTCGCCGGCATCGCGGGCATGGTCGCGGACGCGCTGTCCATGGGCTCCTCCGGCTACCTCGCGGCCAAGAGCGAGCGGGAGGTCTACGAGCATGAGATCGCCATGGAACGGGAGGAGATCCGGTTGATGCCCGAGTTGGAGCAGGAGGAGTTGGCCCTGCTCTACCAGGCCAAGGGACTCCCCGAGCCGCAGGCCAAGGAACTGGCCGCGCGGGTGATGCGCGATCCCGAGCGGGCGCTTCAGGAGAAGGTGCGCGAAGAACTCAAGATCGGCGAAGCGGAATCGACGCCGCTGCGGGAAGGCTGGATCACCGGCGCAGCCACCGCCGTCGGGGCGTTGATCCCGGTGGCCCCATTTCTGGTCTCCTCGGGTCCGGTCGC
>DASPUE010000338.1:0-9923 GCA_035623055.1 Gemmatimonadales bacterium | reverse complement strand
AGGCCTCGAGCATGAAGGGCAAGGGCGAGCTGGTCCTCACTGGCCAGCTGGGCGATGTGATGAAGGAATCGGCGCGCGCCGCCTGGACCTACGCCCGCTCGCATGCGGCAGGCTTGAGCATCAAGGAAGAGGTGTTCAGCGAGCGGGACGTCCACGTCCACGTGCCCGCGGGCGCCATTCCGAAGGACGGCCCGTCGGCGGGCGTGACGATGGCCACCTCCCTGGTCTCGGTACTGTCGGGGCGGCCGGTCCGGAACGACATCGCCATGACCGGCGAGATCACCCTCCGCGGCGAGGTGCTCCCGATCGGCGGCGTGAAGGAGAAGGTACTCGGTGCGGTACGCGCGGGGATTACCAGTATCCTGCTACCCAAGCGGAACGAGCCGGACCTGGAGGACCTGCCGGCGGAAGTCCGGGAGTCGCTGTCGATCTACCCAGTGGAGAATCTGGGCCAGGTCCTGGCGCTCGCGCTCCGCGGAGCGTCCCTGAAGGAAGGAAGGCTCCTGTTTGGCGACCAGAAGCCGGGCGATGTAGCACCGCTTCAGGCCTACCACCACTAGGTGAAGGGCCGGAGCAAAAGGAGGCGAGGAGGGGGCTTCCCTCCTCGCCTCATTGCTTTCCCCCGACCGCGTTCAGGATTTCCTGAGGTAGGCCCAGACCGCCTGAATCTCCTGGTCGGTCATCAGTCGAGTCGAGCGCCATGGCATGAACGGGTTGATCGTGGTGCCGTCCGGGCGCTGTCCCGTTCGGAGCGCCGTGACGAAGTCGCTCTCACTCCACCTGGCCGTCGGACCGGCTGTGGTCAGGTCGGCCGAGGGGGGTGTACCAGGCGGCCCGTGCTGAATTCCGCCCTTGAGAGCCTCGCCGTGGCAGTAGGTGCACCCTCCGGTGACGACCAGGTACCTCCCGTATTCGGGAGTGAGGGATGGCGGGAGCAGGGTCGGGATCGGAGCGGCGTGATTGATCGCCACCACCGGAAGCATCATTCCCGGATCGGTCAGCATCATCAGCCGGCCGACAGGCCCGAGCTTGGTCGGCGGGATGGCGTGATCGACGGGTGGCACCGACTTGACGTACGCGATGATCGCGCCAAGGTCTTCCGCATTGAGCGCGGCGAAGACCATGGATGGCATGAACACCAACGGGCGGCCATCGGGCCGGACCCCGTGTCGGATGGCGCGGACCCACTCCCCATCATTCTTGGGCGCGACGCCTCCTTTGCCGCTGGTCAGATTGCTCGCGGAGAGGGCGCCGAGGGGCCCCATGTCCATCACCTGCCCACCCAAGTCCTCCCCATGGCACTCGGTACACTTGGTGATTGCCGTCGCCAGATGGTGACCCCGCTCGATCGAGGCGGAGTCCGAGGGAATGGTCAGGGTTTCGGGAGGGATCGGGTAGGTCTGCCGCAGCTTCCCTTCCGACACGAGGTACACGGTGACCGCGCCAATCACCAGCACGGCGGCGATGAACCCGCCGACAATCGCGAACCTGCGCCCCCACCCTGATGCCATGGGTCCTCCGTGTTGCGAGTGTGCTGGAACGGATTCAGGCCTGGAGCGAACCTGCTATGTGCGCGGAGTCTGACCCACCTACCAGCTGGCGCCCCGCACCACCAGCTCGGCTGCGCGGTCGCGCCACACGGTTGGACTGCCCCAGTCGCTGGTCACCGGCTTCGCCACGAAGTACCCGAGCGAGAGCAACAGCGCGAGCCGCGCGTGGGTTTCGGGGTCGACGTCGTCCCGGAAGAAACCGGTCGCCTGACCATCGCGCAGCAGTTCCGTGATGGGTCGGATGGCCACCGTTGCCCAGTCCCCACTATCGGACGCGCCGAGCAGGACGGCAGTGTGCGCCGGGTGGGCAAGTAGAAACTCGAACTGCCCCCGCACCAGTCGGCGAAGCCGTTCCACCGCGGTGAGGCCGACCAGCGGCATCCGAGCGAGTTCGCCGGCGACAGCTTCTCCCGCGTGGGCTACCACCGCGCTATGGAGCCCCGCCTTGGTCTGGAAATAGTAGTGAATGAGCTGCTTGTTGACGCCCGCGCGGGTAGCGATGCGCTGGGTCCGAGCCCCGCCCGCTCCCGCTGCGGCGAACTCCTGCAGGGCGGCATCGAGGAGCCGGGTACGGGCGTCCGGCGAGCGGTGGGTCAGAGTGTGCTCTCAACCATTTGGTTGAAAAGTACGGCCCCTTCCCGCAGGCCGACAGCCCCGTCAGGCGGATAGCTGCCGCGGGTCCCGGGAAAACTCGATTCGGTCGCGCCCTGCCGCCTTGGCCCGGTAGAGCGCGGCGTCCGCCAACTGCGCCAGTTCGCCGGCACTATCGGCATCGTCCGGATAGGCGGCGATCACGATGCAGACCCGGATCACCACCGATTCCCCCCCTCCGATGACCGCCGGCTGTTCCATGAGCGCGGCTCTGAGCTTCCCCGCCAGGATGCCCGCGCCGGCCCGGTCGGTCCGGCGCAGGATCATTCCGAACTCCTCACCCCCGTAGCGCCCGATCAGGTCGCTGGCGCGCGCGGTGGTCTGGAAGACCCGGGCCACGTGGAGCAGCACCTGGTCGCCGGACAGATGGCCGTAGCGATCGTTGATGCGCTTGAAGTGATCGACGTCGATCATCAGGAAGGCGAAGGTCTCTCCGTGACGGCGAGCGTACTCGACCGCATGCTCCAGCTCGGCCATGAGTGTGGCGTGATTGAGCAGCCCCGTCAGGCCGTCGCGGTGCACCATCTCGCGGAGGCGCCGGCCGCGCTCGGCCCGGTTGATCACCAGGTGGGTGAGCAGCTCCCGGTCGACCGGCTCGATGAGAAAGTGGTCGGCTCCGGCGGACAGGGCCTCGATCTGGTCGGCAACGGCGTCGTGGTCGGTCAGGAAGACGATCGGGGTGAGCCCGAAGCGAGAATCCTGCCGGACCAGTCGCGCGAGGGACAGCCCATCGATGCCCGGCAACCGGGTGTCGGTCAGAATCAGGTCCGGCGTTTCACGGACCATGGCCTCGCGCGCGGCGACCCCATCATGGCAATGGGTGACCTTAGCATTGGCCTGCTCCAGCCACTGGGTGATCATCTCCGCCTGAACCGGATCGTTCTCCACCAGCAGCACCCGGGGTGGGGGGCTGCCGATGCGGGCCAGCGTCTTGGCGTAGGTCGGCAGGTCAACGGAGACCCGTTCCGCCGGAATGATGGTGTCGATCCCGGACGCGAGGGCCCGAACCCGGTCGGTCGTTTCCGATTGACCCACGAGGACGATGGAGCGGGGCCGCACCGGACCGGCCCCCGACCAGGCGGTCGCCGTGGCAAACGGGTCAGGTCCGCCGGCATGCTCGGCGACGACCACGAGGTCGGGGCGTTCGGAGAGCTTGAGCTCCCGCGGTTCCCCGGCACCGGTTTCGGCGCGGACCACAAACCCGGAGTTCACCAGCGCAGACTGAATCGAGGAACGGAGCGAGCCCTCGGGGCCGACCACCAGAGCCCGCCAACCGAACTCGGTCACCGCAGGCCCGCGCGCCGGCAATCCCAGCTCCCGCGCAGCGCCGTCAAAGGCAGCGGCGAGACGATCGACCAGCTCCTCGAGGCGCTTCGCAGCGACCTCTCCCGGAGTGGGGGCTTCGGTCCTCAGCCAGCGTTCGCCGCCCCGGGCGATCTCGCTGATCTCCGGGAAGCCATACGAGCCTCCCGAGCCCGACAGCCGGTGAAACCGGCCGACGAGGGAGGTCACGGCGTCGGCCTCCCCGGCTCGGAATGCCGCGACATCCTTTCGCAACTCGGCGAGCCGACCGGGCGCGTCGAACAGGTATTCGCGGCGGAGTTCGGAGAGGGCGTCGCTGAGTGGACCCGTCATGGCTCAGTCCGAAAGTGGTCAAAGCTGAGACGCGCCGCCGCCACGAACGTGGGGGCGCTGCTCCAATGTCCGCGGATGGCGTCTCCTTCACGCGCCGCGATCACGGCGCTATGGTCGTCGAAAACGCCGACCACCGGCACGCCGGGCCAGTCGCCCGACACGTCAACCACTGCCACTTCCGCGAAAGGCAGCGCGACCGGCGCAGGAGCTCGGAGCACGACCTCGAGCCCGGCGCTCACCGCACGCCGGAGCACTGGCGCCAGGATGGGGTAGGCCTCCATTGGCGCGAGCAGATGGGTGGCCCGCTGGGCGCGGCCGATTTCATTGGTCAGCAGTTGGAGGAGCCCCTTGGGGCTTGCCAGCTCAATGACGCTGAGGGTTGGCGGCGCGCCGAACCCATCCAGAGAGCGAGAGAGGTGGTCAAGCGCCTGTCCCTGGGCGGTCGCGATGCGCGCCAGGACACCGGCTGGAGGCTCCGCCCGAAACATCTTCGGCTGGGTCTCCTCGGCCCGCGCTGCGCCCTTGGTGACCAGCCCTTCCAAGGCGCTGTAGGCGTTCGCCCGGGCCAGGCCGGCGCTTCGGGCGACCGCATAGCCGGTACCGGGTCCGTCGGCCAGCAGGACCTCGTAGACGCGGCTCTCTGTAGGAGTAAAGCCAAACGGGGTGAGGTCGATTCCCGACATGGTAGTAGTATGGGATACTGTCGCGGACCGGACAATAGCCCAACCTCAGCCGGTTTGAACGTCACCTGGGGCGAAGAGGTTGCCTAGACGTACTCCAGAGACCAACCCAACGCCTTCGCGATCAGGGCCAGGCGGAAGGTGACATCCACCTGCTTCCATTCCGGCGCCTTCGACTCCGGGTCCAGCGGAAACATGTGGTAGCTGGCTTTGTTGATGGCCTTGGGGACCGCACGCAGGCCCTTGGGATTCCAGACCCCGTTGGCGTCGCAGTCCTTGAGGAGCCGGGACAGCACCTTGGTCGCCGTGGGAGACTGGGTGACGCCCCCCAGGCGCGCGAGCAACTCGAGATAATGCAGCGCGAGGGGAACGTCCTTGGGCTGTCCCTTGGTGTCCGCCTCGATGGGGTCGCCGAGGAGGAGGTAGGTCGGCTTCACCTTCTTCTTGCCGACGGCCAGCGTGAAGGCCTTCTTGGGCTGTGGCTGGGAGAGGTAGTGCACCAGTCGGTCGCGGAACCCGGCCCGCTCCCGCTGCAGATTCGGCATGGACGCCATCATCGCCAGCGAATACCAGGTCGGGGGACTGGCCTCGGGGTGGAGCACGGTCTGGGAGCCGGAGCGCGCGAAGGGCTTCTCTGACAGGGGGCTTCGGAGGAACTCCGAGACTTCAGAAGCGATCTTATGCGCGGAACCCCGCACCCGGGGATCCTCGATGTTGCCAGCCTCAGCGAGGGCGGCGGTCGCCGCCTCCCGAGTCAGCGTCCGCGCCCAGAGGGTGTATCCCTCGTCTCCCTTGGCGCTCTTCTGGAACTCAAAGAGCAGACTCGGGTCTTCATCGCGGGAGAGCAGGCGGAACAGCACCCGATCGGCGAGCTTGTAGGGTCGGGCAGAGACCGGAAGGCCGAGCTGAATCAGGCGACGATACTGCGGTATGGTGCCAACGTCCTTGATGCCGAGCGCGGCCACCGGCGCGACGCCCAGAAGGTTCCCTCCCCACGTGCCGGCGTCTTTCTGCTTCTTGATCACCGCCTGCACCGCCCGGGATGGCTCGAGAGCGGCGCGGGCGTTATCGATGGTTTCCTGGGCGACGGTGCCCTGCGGGGCCAACTCGGCAAAGGTCCGGTAGCGGATGACCTCGCCCCCGTGGGCGAGCAGCCACCCGACCGGGATTCGGTGTGTATTCGGGAGGTCCAGATGCGCCCCCGTGGGAGGGTGAGGTCGGCCGGGAAAAATCGGGCGCAATAATAGTGTCGCCGAGCACCTTCCGCCACCGCGCCTCCCACGCGTGGCGCAAGCTCTTGCCGGGTGGCGGTTTACCTCAGAACTCTCTGCGCTTCATCTCCTTGAAGAGCTTCTTGGTCTCGTCATCCTGCTCGGCCGGCCGCTTGAGCAGGGTGGAATCGTATTGCGCCTCCTTGTCCTTCCGCGGTGGCGGGGTCTTGCCAGCGTGCTTGCGGATCAGGGCTGCGAGCTTCTGGTCTTCACGCTTCGACATCGATGCTCCGAGGAGAATGGCCATTCGACTGTACGACCCAACTTACCTGATTCGGGCCTCACCGGCGGCGCGGAACTCGGACCCGGCATTCCAAGTGGGCTCGGCGGCAGCGTCAGCGACGGCAATGGCAGTCCGGATGATGACCCGGATCTGCTGGACCGCGCCATCCATCGAGAACCAGGGGAGCAGCTCGTCCTGCGGCTGATGGTAACGCTGCTCGGTGTACTCCTTCTGTCTCTCCACCCCCCAGCCCTTGGGCCGGCCCACGAAGTCGGTGCCGCTTTCGAGCGAAAGCGCGGGAACCCCGACCTTGGCAAAGGAGAAGTGGTCAGAGCGGAAGAACGATCCGCGGATCAAACCGCCCGAGTCGACCGTGACCCGAAGACCCTCGGCGCCGGCGGCACTCTCGAACACCCTTCCCAGAGACGACTGATCCGCCCCTAACGCCGAGATGTCCAGGGTCCGTCCGTAGAGGTTCATGACGTCCATGTTGAGCACCGCCACCAAATCCTTGAGCGGAACCGGCGACCGGGCCGCCAGGGCCTGCGAGCCGAGCAACCCGCTCTCCTCGGCGCCGAAGGCGGTGAAGATGATCGAGCGCGCCGGCTTCACGCCGCTCCGCACGAACGCCTCCGCCGCGGTGAGTACCGCTGAAGTTCCGGACGCGTTGTCTTCCGCACCGTTGTAGATGGAATCGCCGTTCACCGGGGCGCGGATGCCCAAGTGATCGTAGTGCCCGCCGATGAGCACCGCTTGCTGCGCGGTAGGTCCCCGCCCGGGAAGCCGGGCCACCACGTTGGAGGTCGAGGAGCGCCGCACCACGCTGTGCACGGCTGCCGCGAATCCGAAGGGCAGGTCCATGCCGTGGAATCCGCGTCGCGCCGATCGATCCATCGCGTCCTGGAGATTCAAACCTCCCTGCTGGAACAGTCGGGTGGCCACCGTGTCACGAATCCACCCGGCCACCAGGAGTGACGTCGGGGCCTGCTCCAGCCGCACCTGCTGCCCGGTCCAGGATCCAGTCACGGTGGTCCAGGGATAAGTCGCGCTCTCGGTGGTGTGGATCATCACCACTCCCGCGGCACCCTGTCTCGCCGCTTCCTCGATCTTGTAGGTCCAGCGTCCGTAGTAGGTGAGGATCTTGCCCCTGAAGATGCTCGAATCCCTGAGCCCGGGATCGTTCACGAGGCAGAGGACGATCTTGCCCTTCACATCGAGTCCGGCGTAGTCGTCCCACCCCCATTCCGGGGCGACGATCCCGTAGCCCACGAAGACCGCCGGCGCCGACAGGTTCACCTGGTCTTCATTCCGCATCGACCACAGCACGTAGTCGTCACGATAGGCGAGCGTGACGGGGTTGGGGCCGGTCACCTGGAGCGTGGGATCGGGCGTCAGCGCAATCACGGGCACCCGATGGAAGTAGCTGCCGCTGTCTCCCATCGGTTCGAGCCCCAGGCGGCGGAACTGAGCCGCGATGTACTTGGCGGCCAGCTCACCGCCGCGAGTGGCGGGAGCCCGACCTTCGAGCAGGTCGTCCGAGAGATACTGCAGGTGGGCCAGGAATGCGTCCGCCGACACTGCCCGCGCCACCAGCGTGGCTGGGCTGGTGCCCTGTGCCGCGAGCGGCGCCAGGGAGGCAGCGACGAGGTTGAGGGTCAGCAGGGTTGCGCTGAAGCGAAGCATGCGGGGCATGGGTGACCGGTGCAGGACGTTGGGCGCGAATCGGGCTTGGGTGAAGGATATGGATATTCGCGGTGATTCCAAAGCACCGCCAACGAGCAAGCGGCGGCACTCACCATTTGTCCTCGCACTTGGGTGCGTGGAGGAATCGTTCCATCTCGGCCACCACGGTATCTGGCTGGGTCTGATGCGGCCGATGCAACGCGGTGAGCGGCACAAAGCGGCGGCAGGGCAGCATCTCGGCGACCCGTTGCCCGATCTCGAATGGGACGGTCGGATCCTCGCGACCCCAGATGAGCAGCACCGGTTGGCGCAACTGCCGGTACCGCTCGCCGATGGCCGCGAAGTCGAAACGAGACATGATCCGCCGAGCGGCGCGGGCCGCCGTCGAATCGCGGGAAGGGCGGTACGCCAGATCGGCGGGGGATTCGCTCAGCCAGGCGCTGTCGTGCATCGGTAGCACAAAGGAAACCGCCGCTGCCACCCACTGGGTTGAGGGTGAGGCGATTCCGCCCGAGTCGCTGAGCAGGCGATTGATCCCGGCGCCGGCGGGCGCGATCAGCACCGCGGCGACTACCCGCTCCGGGTGCGCGAGGGCAAGCCCGGCCGCCAATTGGCCACCCATGGAGTGGCCGACCACTACCACGGGGCCGCTGGTCTGCTCGGCGAGGAGCTTTCCCAGCCACTGTTCGAAGGTCTGATAGTCGTAGGCCGCGGCGGGCTTGTCGCTCAACCCGAATCCCGGAAGGTCCACCGCAAGGATTCGATAGCGGGTGGCCAGGCGGTCGATGACGAGTCGCCAGGTGAGGAGCGACTCCCCGTAGCCATGGAGCAAGAGCAGGGTGGTGTCTCCCTGACCGGCTCGGATGGCACGGTACTGGATTCCGCCAGCGGCGAGGTGCTCGCTTCGGTGAGCCGGCGAGTGCCGGTAGGGATTGCCGACACCTACCCAAAGCAGGAGCAGGGCCACGCCGCCCGCGGAGAGAATCCGGAGCGCCGTCCTACGCACCACGACACGTACGTGGTGACTGGCCGGCCCCGGCGGGGCGAAGGACGCGCGGGTCGAGCGGGGCACACCCGGGCAGGCGCATGCCGAATGCTAGCGGAATAGGAGGCCGCCCGTCACCCACCCCGAAGCAGGCGCTCTCGATCAGCGTCGACCGCGACGCTCCAGCTCTCGTTCCCGGGTGTGACGAGACGTCTCGTGCGCCGCCACTGCCACCTGGACCGGTTGCGTGGGAGAGCTCAGGAAGATGCGGGGATCATAGACCGAGCGAGCGTTCCAGAGCACCCAGCTGTGGATGCCAACATCGGAGGCGGCCCGGATCTGTTCCCGTATCTCCTCGGGGGTGTAGCGCGGGTGGCCAAGCGTGAACGCCTGGAGGTAGGGCCGCACGTCAGCGGTCGGGCCGGAGATCAGACCCTTTCGCCTGAGGCCATCCGCCAGTGCGCCCTTGACGATCCGGTAGGGTTCGCTGTTCGGGTGGGGGGCGCCATACATCGCGTGATAGTAGTGGCTGGGGTAGACCATGGGCAGCACCACGTCCGCCGTGGTGATGAGGTCCTCCCAGATCTGACCGATCCCCAGGTCCGCTTCGACGTTGGTCGTCATGCCGAAGACATCGATCGTGAACGGCACGTTGAGCGGCTTCACCCGGTCCCGGAGCAGGGCCAGGTTCCGCCTAACACCATCGCGAGTGGTCTCGCCGGGGCGCCGGGCGGGGAACATCGCGTGAGCCATCCGGGCCTTGGGCTCGTCGGGGAAACGCACGTAGTCGAACTGCACTTCGCTGAAGCCCATCTTGACCGCTTCGGCGGCAAGTTGCGACGCGTAGACCCAGACCGAGTCGTTGAACGCATCAACCCACGCGAAGTTCAGGCGGTCACGCCACAGGCCGCCGTTCGCATCCCGTACCGACCAGGCCGTCTTGTGCGAAGCCAGCAGAGGGTCCTTGGCCACCACGATTCTGGCGATGGCATGGATGCCATGCTGGTTCAGGGTCCGGAGGCGGGCCGCGGCGTCCTTCGCCCGAATCTGGCCATTGGCACCTATCGCGATCGCGGTCGGCACCTCGGAGCGATAGGTGAGGTATCCGGTGTCGTCCTTCACATCGATGACGAAGCTGTTGATCTCGGTGGTGTCCGCCAGCCGCACCAGGTCCCAGAATCTCTGGCCGCCGAAGGCCCAGGCGTTCATGTAGATGGCGCGGACCACGGTCGGCGGGCGGCGGAG
>DASPUE010000337.1:0-4436 GCA_035623055.1 Gemmatimonadales bacterium | reverse complement strand
CCGCCGGCAGGATCAGGCCCGGCAGCCGGGCGTCTCGCGCGGCGAGCGCGACTGAGATCGCGCCCCGTATCGGCCGCAGGTCTCCTTCCAGTCCCAGTTCGCCGAGCAGCAGCACCCCCTCCGCGAGCTCGCTCGGGAGCTGCCCGCTACCGATCAGGATCGCGATGGCGATGGGAAGATCGAACCCGGTCCCTTCCTTCTTGACGTCCGCCGGGGCCAGGTTGACGGTGATGCGCTTGAGTGGGGCGGAGAAGCCGGCATTGGTGATCGCCGCGTTGACGCGCTCGCGGCCCTCCTTCACCGCCCCCTGCGGCAATCCGACGGTCGAGAACGAGGGTAGGCCGTTGCTGAGATCGGCCTCGACGTCCACCAGATAGGCATCAATGCCGAGGATCGCGGCCGAGCGGACGCGCGCGAGCATGCGGGCTCCGGTAAGAGAGTCCACATGGTAGGGGTCGGACGGCTGGTCCGGTCGCCCCAAAACCCGCCCGGAGGTTCCTGGAAACGCGCGAAAAACAAAGCGCCGGGTTGTCCCGGCGCTGTCTTATTAGAGGTAGGGAGCTGCCGCCACCGGCGGCTGAACCGCAGAGATGGACGCTGCCAACATCAGGTCCCCTAGTGCGGCCAGCCGTCGGGTCTGGCGTCGAGCAGCAGGATGATCGGGGCCGTAAGGTCGCCGGCGAACACGCTGGTTTCCAGCGGTTGGGTGCGGTCCAGATCGTCCCGGGTCGCTCCGATGCAGCAGGTAAAGCCAACCCTGAGCACGGGCTGGTCGAGCAGAGCCACCGGAATCACGCGGGGCGGGCCGTAGGAAAGTCCTTCCCGGATCGTCGCGGGAACCCGACCCGAGATGTAGACCGGCAGCTCGACCAGCGACTGTAGCATTCGGTAGGTCAGGACTGTAGACTCGCCGCCACTGGTCGCGATGCCGAAAACCGGGGCTCCAAACCGTCCGGTGCGCGGAAAAACGGCCACGCCGTACTGGAACGGAGCGCCCTTATCTCTTGCAACCACAAGGGTTTCCTTCAAGAGATCGTGGACAGCGATCAGATCCTGGGGGATAGGCTCTGGATTCATGAGGAATGACCTCAGAGACGGCGCCCAAAAGGCAGCACGGGGACGCCTGATGGGGGTGCATGACTCGGGCCGGGTGGCCCCAGGCTTTCCCACCATACCTCGCGTGCGCCACTTCAACGGGCATACTGAGGCCACCGCACCGACACCGTCGTTCCTCGCCCCACTTCGCTTTGGACTTCGACTGTCGCGCCCCATCCTTCTACCAATCGCCGCACGATCGCGAGGCCGAGCCCTGATCCGCTCGTCGTGGTCGAGAAGCGGGGCTCGAATAGCCGAGGCAACAACTCCGCAGGCACCCCTCGTCCGTCGTCCACTACCTCCATGATGCCGGGGCCGACCCGGATGACGACCCGGCGGGCTCCGGCATCTCTCGCGTTTTCGAGCAGGTTGCCTAGCACCTCTTTCACCTCGTCCTGCCGCCCAGGCGCCCGGGCCAGGTCCGCTCCCTCGACTTCGACCGAGGTTCCGTCAGGCGTGAGGCGATAGAGCGAGGCGACCTCACGCGCGGTCGCCGTGAGGTCCACCTGTTCGAGGGCAGCAGCTGCGCTCATCGGCGCCCCGAACCGGCTGAACGCCCGCGCGATGGTATCCAGCCGGTCGATCTCGGCCAGAATCCGTTCGGCGGTCTCTTCCAGCGCCTGATCGAATCGCTCCGGCCGATCCCGCCGTACCCGGAGCAGGTGCTGCACGCCGAGCCGGATCGGGGTGAGCGGGTTCTTGATCTCGTGGGCGACCTGGCGCGCCATCTCGCCCCAGGCGAGAACCCGGGCGGCGTGGGTGACATCCGTGAGATCGTCGGCCGCCAACACGGTGCCCCCCAAAGGGCCGCCGAGTCTGGCCAGCTGCAGGCGGAGGGTGCGTCCGCCGACCACGACATCCACCGACCGACCCTCATCTTTGCCGGCAAGGAACGTCGTGACCGAGTCCAGCACCGGTGCGAGCTCCGCCCCCAGTTCCCGTGAAAGCTCCCGGCCTTCTTCCAGAGCGGCACCCAGCAGCTGCGAAGCTCTTCCGTTGGCCAGGAGGATCCTCCCATCCCGATCCAATGCCACGACAGCGGTGGCCACCGTCGCCAGCACCGCCGCGGTCCGCTGGCGGGCGCCATCAAGGGCCGCCTGACTGGCCCGGATGTCATCCGCCATGCGGCCGAAGGCATCGAACACCTGCTCGAATTCCGCGGGCGGCGCGCGGTGTGCTGGCAGAGGCAGTCCCTGTCCCAGCGCCGAAGCGGAGCGCCCAAGGTCGGTGACCGGCCGGGAGAGCGCCCGGGCGGCGACCTGGGCCGCGAGTAGTGCCGCGCCGAGCCCGCCGAGCACCGAGAGCAGCAGGACGTAGGTCACCTCCCGCTGATCCTGGCTCCGCCCCCAGTCATAGGCGAGCTGCGGCGTCGCCAGGATGCCGATGCCGCCGGGCGGTCCGGCCTCGGCCACCCGGTAGCCGACCCGTACCGGGGCGACGTAGGTCGTCGCCTGTCGCACCAGCTCCAACTCGTCGCCACGGGTAAGTCGCTGGAAGATCTTGGCATCCACCAGCGGCTCCACCAGCGACAGGTCCTCGAGAATCGGAGCGCTCGCCGCGACCAGGCGGCCGCCGCTGTAGAGCACCAGGTCGGCCTCGAGCCGGTTCGAGAGATCGACCAGCCCATCGGTCAGATACTCGGCCGGCTCCTGGAGCAGCCCCCCCGCGGCGAGCACCGCATCTCTTAGGGTCGCGGCGATCAGCAGGTCGCGGGTGCGGTTGGCTTCGTCAGTCAGGCGGCGGAGCCCCCAGATCGTGAAGCCCGCCGCGGGAACTCCGAAGAACAGCGCCAGGGTGACGGCGAGTCGCGCCCGGAACGAGCGGGCCAGCCTCCGGATGGCGAGTCGCTGGCGCAGGCCACGGGGATCAAAGGTGCCGACCAGGGCGAGGAGCCCGATGATCGCGAAGTCCACGGCTACCAGCAGCCCAGCCCGAACCAGGAGCATCGGCAGCGGTCTGAGCTCGATGAGGACATGGACATGGCGACTGCCACTGGGGAAATCCATGAGGCGATCGGTGCGAATCTCTTCTCCCGACCGCCTCCAGCTCGGGTCGGGCCGGATGGATGCGCCGGGGGAATACGGCGGCGAGAGCGAAACCTCATAGATGGGAGGGCCTTCCGATGGGGCACGCAACAACCGCGCGAGTCGGGCCGGCGCAAGCAGCTTCGTCCGGGGGCCGATGGCACAGGTGAGGATCCGACCACTCCGCAGGCGCAGCACCAGGACGTAGTGGCGGCCGGGAACCCGGTTCACGGGGATGACCGCACTGGTGTCCGCCGGGCCGAGGCCCTTGGCCAGCGCGGAGAGGAGCGGCGCCGGCAGGTCCATCTGATCGAGCGCCAACTCCTCCCGACGGGTTCCGTCCGGCATCCACAGGTCCATGCGGACCGGGTACTCCTGGCCGGCGAGGAGGGACGACCGCCACAGGACGTACAGTGCAGACGCCGCCGTCGGCTCCGGCCCGGCAAGTACCTGCTCGGCGAACCGTTCCAGATAGGGCGTGGCGAGGTCGTCCTGCACGTCGCCGAGACGCGCCAACTCGCGGCTGGCCGCCGTGACCCGGGCGTTGAGGTCAGCACCCCAGGTGACCAACGCCGCGGCGGTGCCCGCGACGACCGCCGCCCCAACGATACCGGCCCATCGTGGCGCCGGCCGCGCAACCAGGAACAGCGCCGGGACCCAGAGGAAGGTGTACCACTCGGGCCAGCCGACCTTGGGCTCCCACACCAGGATCCCGACCAGGCCCGCGGCGATCGCCATGGTCACCCCCAGCATCACCCAGCTGATCCCGCCCTGAGGTTCGTCCTCGCCGCGGAAGAGCGCCGCCGCCAGCAGGATCATCGCGGAGGTGGTTACCGCAAGCGTCACCTGCCAGGTGACCCATAGCGCCGAGGTCACACCATTGGTGGGGGGGAGGATACCCCGCGCGAGGTCAGTGATGAGGTACGGAGTACCCAGCAGCAGGATGCCGCCGAGCGCCATGGTCCACCAGCGTCGATGCATGCGCCGACCGCGAAGCCAGATCGCAAACAGCAGTAGCGCGCCTGAGGTGACGAAGAGATTGCCGGGGGAATTCGTGAACGGCCGGAGCGCCGAGCGGTGGAAGGTCGCGGGGGAGAACAGATCGTCCAGACCGACCGCCGCCCCGAGCGGTGCGCGCACCGTGCACCAGAGGAGTCCGGCGAGGAGCGCGAGGCGCTCGACCGCGCTGCCGGCGGCGATCAGGCCCACGGTGATGACGAGGAGCATCGCCGCCGCCACCAGCCAACTGGCCCGGGCGACGACCTCCTGCAGCGCAACCGATTGATCGGGTGGAATCGGCTTGAGGCTGAACAACAG
>DASPUE010000336.1:0-5425 GCA_035623055.1 Gemmatimonadales bacterium | reverse complement strand
CAACTCGGCGCCGGTCATCATGCCCGCGCGGCCAACCGCGAGGTCGGCAACGGCGTAGGCATCGGCGATCGGATCGAGGAAACCGAAGACCTGCACCGAAGGAGGCCGTTGGTGGCGGGTGAATCGCTGGTGGCTCCCTTTTCCCGTTGCCCACAGGACCGTCCACCCCGCCCCGCCTCCGGCATCGAGCCAACGGGAGACCACCTCGTTGATCGCCACCGCACCCTGGCTTCCGCCGGTGATCAGCAGAACCGGACGCTCGCAGTCTCTTGCGCCCAGGCCGAAGCGCTCCAGCGCATGCTCACGCCGCCCCAGATCCGGCACCGGGATGGGATTCCCGGTGTCGAAGACCGTTGTTTCCGAGCCGAGGGTCAGCCGCTCTCGGGCCTCCGGCATGCCGAGGTAGACATGCCTGACTCGGCGTGCGAGAAAGCGAGTGGCCAATCCGGGAAAGGCGTTCTGTTCCTGGATCGCCGTGGGAAGACCCTGGCGCCGCGCAAACCACACTGACGGTCCCGCCGCATAGCCGCCGGTTCCGAGCACGGCAACTGGACGCTCCGCGGCGAACACCTGGTTGAGGCGCCGAACCAGGCGCGCGGCAACCAGCGGCCAGCGGAAATTCTTCCACCACTCGCGGCGGTAGATCGGTTCGGCGGGCAGGAGATGGTAGCGGAAGTCGCGGGTTGGCAGCAGCTGTGCTTCAATGCCCCGCTCGGCGCCGACCAAGACCGGTTCGACATCGGGGCGCCGCGCGCGGAGCCGGCTGGCAATCGCCAAGGCGGGCATGAGGTGGCCTCCGGTTCCACCTCCGGCGATCAGTACGACGCGACGCTCTGCGGGCCTGCCGCTCTCCGGCCGAGTTGGCTCCTTCAACTCACCACTCGCCGAGCCGATACGGCCTCAGACCTGCGAGGGGTCGCCGCCTTGCCCCGCATCCGTCCGACGCTCAGCAGAATACCCACGGCCGCGAGCGACACGACCAGGCTCGAGCGCCCGCTCGAGAGGAACGGCAGGGTAAGGCCGGTCGTCGGCATCAGGTTGAGCGTGACGAACATGTGCATCAGGGCGGTCACCCCGACCATCGCGGTGAGGCCGGTCGCGAGGTACTGCCCGAAGGGATCCTCGGCGGTCCGCGCGATCCGGAAGCCCAGCCAGCAGAAGATGCCGTACAACAGCACGATGAACAGGATGCCCAGAAAGCCCCACTCCTCACCGATGGCGCTGAAAATGAAATCCGAATAGCCGTACGGGAGGTAGCCCATCTTCTGCTGCCCCTGGCCGAAGCCGACCCCCAGGATCCCGCCCGACCCGATCCCGACCAGTGACTGGTAGATCTGGTCGGTACCGCCCGCGCCATTGAGGAACTTGTTCAAACGCTCGGCGCGATACCCCGCAAGCTGGATCAGCTGCAGCCCACCGATCACCGCGGCCGACCCGAGCAGGAGAAAGTGCCCGATCTTGGCGCCCGCCGTAAACAGCACGATGCCGCCGAGCAGCGCGACCAGCACCGCCATGGACATGTTGGGCTCGAGCAGGATCAGCAACGAGGTAATGCCGAGAATGACAAGGAACGGGGTGACGCCCTTCTTGAACTCCCGGATCTGATCCCCCTTCTTGGTCGCCAGCATGGCGCACCAGACGATCACCGCCAGCCGGGCCAGCTCCGATACCTGCAGCCGCATCGGACCGAGCTGCAGCCAGCGCCGCGCACCGTTGAGGCGTGGGGCGATCGCGCCGGGTGTGAAGGGAAGAATGATGACGATCAGCAGCAGGATCGATGTCAGCATCAGCGGCCAGGCAAGTGGTCGGAGCCGCCGATAGTCCATCCGCGAGAGCGTCAGCATGAGAATCCCGCCGACCAGGGCGCCGGTGAACTGGATCAGGGCGAAGGATCCGCCCACGATCCCGCCCTCCTTGGTTCGCACCAGGCTCGAGGCGCCATAGACGGTCGCGATACCGAACGCGACCAGCGTCGCCGTGACCACGCCGAGGAGTCGCGTCTCCCAGCGCAGCTCTCCCGGGTGTCGGACTGGATCGCTCACATCGCCTCCACGGCCGCGCGGAACTGGGCCCCGCGATCTTCATAGTTCTGGAACATGTCGTAACTCGAGCAGGCCGGGGACAGGAGCACTGCATCCCCTGGCTGCGCGAGCCTTCGGGCCAGGGCGAGCACGGCGCCAAATTCGGTGCCGGCCCGGGTCACCGGCAGCTTGCCCTCCAGATCCCGCACCACCAGATCCCTCGACTCGCCGTAGGCAATCACGGCGCGGCATCGCTGGCCCGCCCCATCGGCCAGCGCAGTGTACGGCTCCCCTTTGTGCCGGCCTCCGAGCAGGAGGACGAATGGCTGCTCCAGCGCCTGTACCGCCACCATCGTCGAAGCGACGTTGGTCGCCTTGGAATCGTTGATCCACAGCACGCCGCCGACCGTGCGCACCGGTTCCATGCGATGGGGGAGCGCCCGGAAGCTGCCGAGTCCGTCCCGGATGCGGTCGGCGGCCACGCCGGCCTGTGAGGCGACGAGTGCCGCGCAGAGCGCGTTGGCGACGTTGTGGTCCCCGAAGAGCGAGAGCGCATCCCGGTCCAGCAAAGGCATGGTCCCCAGCATCAGCCGCCGCCCCGCGCGATCATACCAGGCATCTGCGGACCGCGTCACGCTGAAGCGGAGCTTGTGTCCCACCACGCCAGCAGCCCGCCGCTCGACTTCGGCGTCGTCGCCGTTGAGCACCCAGCGGGAATGAGGACCAGCATTGAGGTAAAGGCGGTCCTTGTCGCCGTAGTACGCTCCAAGATCCGGATACCGATCGAGGTGATCCGGGGCGAGGTTGGTCATCGCACCGATGGTCGGGACCAGATCGTGAGTGTCGTGCAGCTGGAATGAGGAGACCTCCAATGCGATCCACGCCGGCCGTTCCCCGTCCAGCGCCACCTGCGCGAGTGGGCGCCCGATGTTGCCCGCGGTGACCGCGTTGATGGCGCCCGCCACCAGCAGATGCCCCACGAGCGCAGTCGTCGTGGTCTTGCCGTTGGTGCCAGTGATCACCGCGAATCGTGATCCGACGAGTGCGGCATACCCCACGTCGAGTTCCGAGACGATCGGCACGCCGCCCTGTCGAGCGGCCTCGAGAGGCGGGGCCTCCGGCGGGACACCCGGGGACACCACGCAGGCAGCGGCGAGGGCGATTCGCCCGAGATCGTGCCCTCCGAGCTCCACCACCGCGCCCGCACTTGTCAGTCGGGCAATCCCCTCGACGCCCACGGTCTTGTCAGGCACTGCGGCCCGGTCCGAGGCGTAGACCGGGACCCCTTCGTGCCGGAGCAGGAGCCCCGCGGCCACTCCACTGCGCGCAAGGCCCACCACCGCCACTTCCCGGCCGGTCTCCCGCCACCGCTCGAAGGTCATCGCAGCTTGAGCGTGGCGAGGGCCACCATGGCGCAGAAGATCCCGAAGATATAGAACCGGGTGACGACCGTGCTCTCGTGCCACCCCAGCTTCTCGAAGTGATGATGCAGGGGCGCCATGCGAAAGACCCGGTGAGCATCGGCGTATTCCTTGCCCCGGGTCCGCTTGAACCACTTGTACACCCCAGTCTGCAGCATCACCGAGATGGCTTCGAGGGCGAAGACCCCGCCGATGATCAGCAGCAGGAATTCCGCTTTGAGCAGGATGGCAACCGTCCCGAACGCGCCGCCCAGCGCCAGGCTGCCGGTGTCTCCCATGAACACCTGGGCCGGGTGGGCATTGAACCAAAGGAACCCGATGCATCCGCCGAGCAGTGCGCCGCAGAAGATGGAGAGTTCCCCGGCTCCCGGGAGATAGTACAGGTTGAGATAGGTGGTCGTATCGACCCGGCCCAGCACATAGGCGAACAGCGCGAACGCCCCCGCGGCGATCGCGGAGAGCCCCGTGGCCAGCCCGTCGAGCCCGTCGGTGAGATTGACCGCGTTGCTGCTCCCGGTGATCACCAGGGTGACGAACGCGACATAGAGCCACGGCGCGGCGAAGACCACGAGCACGAACTTGAAGAACGGAACCGTCGTCGCGGAGGCCGGCATGGTGTCCGTGGGCACGACCGGAAAGAACAGGAGCAGCGCACCGAGCAGGCACCCGAAGCTCACCTGCCCCACCAGCTTCCATTTCGCCACCAGCCCTCGCGACTTCCCCTCGACGATCTTGAGGTAGTCGTCGATGAAGCCGATGCCGCCCATCCACAGCGTCGCCAGCATGGCGAACAGCACATAGCGATTGTCGAGCTGCGTCCACAGCAGGGTGGACACGATCGTGGACAGGAGAATGATCACCCCGCCCATCGTCGGCGTGCCCCGCTTGCCCTGGTGGGTCGCCGGGCCATCCACCCGGATCACTTGGCCGATCTTGCGTGCGCGCAGACGTGCGATGATCGGCGGGCCGATCACGAAGGCGATCAGGATGGACGTGACCGTGGCTCCGGCCGCGCGGAAGCTGATGTAGTTGAGGAGATTGAAGAGCAGCAGGCGCTTGCCCAGCGGGGCGAGCAGGTGGTAGAACACGGCCCCTCAGTGTGTCTGGTGGTCCTGTCCGGTAAGGTAGGGAAGTATACGTTCGAGCGCCGCGCCGCGGGATGCTTTGAGTATCACCAGCTCGTCGCCACGCAGCCGGGACTTGAGCATCGGACCCAAGGCCGAAGCGTCTGGCGCAGTCACTAGCCGGTCGCCGAGGCGGCCGGCGTAGAGCTTGAGCACCGGGACGAACTCCCCGACGACCGCGAGCACGTCCGGTTCGAGCCCGATCAACGCGGCGGCCACCGCGTTGTGGTGGCGGGCCGACTCCGGCCCCAGCTCGCGCATCGTGCCGGCGACGAACACCAGCCGTCTGCCACCGCGCATCGCGCGCGCGGTGCCGATCGCGGCGAGAAACGAGGCCGGGTTGGCGTTGTAGGCGTCGTTGATGATGGTAAGGCCCCCGGCTTCGATCACCTCCCCGCGGCCCGGCGGAAGCCGTAGAGTGCGCAACGCTTCTGCGGTGCGCTCGAGATCGAGCCCCAGCTCCCGGGCCAGGGTCCACGCCAGCATCGCGTTCGCCGCCTGGTGCAGTCCCAGGAGCGGCAGAGTGATCCGCTGGCCATCCACCGCCAGCGTCGCGCGCCCGGTCGAATCCACCGTGGCTGATTGCGGCACCCGGTCGGCCCGGCCCAGTCCCGCGGTGATCACCCGCTGCGCGCGTGAGCGAGCCCCGTCGCCCAGCGCCGGTGGATCGGCCCCGACGATCGCGAGCGCCACCCCGTCCAGCAGATCCAGCTCCTCCGCCAGGATCCCGTCGAGGGAGCCGAATCCGTCGAGGTGCGACACCGCCACGTTGGTCGTGACCGTCACGGTGGGCTCGATGATCGCTCGCGCGCGGCGCAGCTCCCCCTGCACACTGGCGCCTGCCTCGATGACCAGCGCC
>DASPUE010000335.1:0-3370 GCA_035623055.1 Gemmatimonadales bacterium | reverse complement strand
GGCAGATAATGCATGATTATCGACATTCTCCACTGTCAGGCACCGGGCCTCGGGCTTGGTTGTGCCGAGCCCTTGGCCAGCGCCCTTTCTTGACGCTTCGTATTTTCGGTGTATCTTCGGGTTCGCCCTGCTCACCTCCGGACCCGAGGCCGCCATGACCACCACCCCCAACCCCCAGCTCCGCCCCACCCGGTACCTGCCGTCCAACCCGTTGACCGCGGCCACTATACGGGTCTGCCCCGAGTGCTCGGGACCGGTGGTCCGGAACTCCGGCTGCATTACCTGTCGGCAGTGTGGGTGGGGGAGGTGCGGGTGAGCGGGCAGCGTACAGCGTGCAGCGTACAGGGCGTTCAGCGTGAAGCGGGGGATCTGGAGGCCAGGCTCGGTGCCGCTACCTGAACGCCGCACCCTAGCCGCTGACCCTGAACGCTGTACGCCGCACGCTGGACGCTGCGTCTGATCGAGAGACGTCCCTGTGACCACCACGACCAAACCCCGCCGGAGCGGATCGCCGCCCCGCCCCACCCCCCGCTCGCAGCTCCCGCTCCTCGCGAGCGAGCCGCACGGTGGGGAAGCGGGCGCGAGGCTCCCGGTGCTCGACCAGCGCCAGCGCGGCGCCACGTTCCTCGAGGTGCCGGTCAAGGCGATCCTCAATTCCCCCGCCACCACCGGGATGGGGTTCTGGTCGCTCAATCCCTACGTCGGGTGCGAGTTCGGGTGCACCTATTGTTATGCGCGGGAGACCCACAAATGGGTGGCGGAACGGCACCAGGTAGGAGGCGCCGCGGGCGCCGAGCCTGACATGCCCGCCTGGGAGGCCTTCGAGCGGCGCATTTTGGTCAAGACCACCGCCGCCGCGGTCCTGCAGCGCACACTCTTCCCCGCCAAGCTCGAGGGCTGCTCGCTGGTGATCGGCACCGCCACCGATCCGTACCAGCCCGCCGAACGGCGCTTCCGCCTCACCCGAAGCCTGCTCGAAGCGCTGCTCGGCTGGCGCGGGCTCTCGCTCGGCATCATCACCAAGTCGCCGCTGGTACTCCGGGACCTGGATCTCCTCAAGCGGCTCAGCGAGCGCCACGAGCTGACGGTGAACATCTCCCTCGCCTCGGTGGATGCCGCCCTGCTCCGCCGCATTGAGGCCCGCTCCCCCGCGCCGCACGCGCGGCTCCGGGCCCTCAAGGGGCTCACCAGCGCCGGCATCCACGCGGGGCTCCTAGTCGCCCCGATTCTCCCCGGCATTACCGACAGCCGCGAAGCCCTGGCCGCGATCATGGCCGCCGGCAAGGCCGCGGGCGCCCGCTACGTCGCCGGCTTCCCGCTCCGGCTCGGTCCCGCCGCGCGCACCCGCTTTCTGCCCCATCTCGCCGAGCAGTTCCCCGAGCTGGTAGAGCGCTATCACCACCGCTTCGGCCACAGCCAGTCGGCTGGCAAGGACTACACCGAAGCCCTCAAACGCCGCATCCGCTCCCTGCAACAGGCCTACGGCTTCCCAGTGGATTCGGGCATGAGCCGGCGAGAACGGGAAGGAAGGGCGCCGAGGCAGCAGGCGATTCCGGAGGTGGTGGAGCAGTGGAAGTTGTTGTGAGAAGAAGGAGAAAAGGCTATCGGCTATCGGCTGATGGCCTGGTAGCAGATAGTGGAGGCCGGTGTGAGAGGCTATCAGCTATCGGCTATCGGCTAATCGAGGATGCCGATAGCTGATAGCCGATAGCACTAACCATTAGCAGCAGATAGCCAATAGACAGCTGATAGCTGATAGCCGATAGCCCTAACGAACACTCCCCCGGAGACCAACCCATGCCTATCGCCGATGCCCTCCTCCCCGAATTCGACCAGGAGATGGCCGCCACGCGCCGCATCCTCGAGCGCACCCCCGAACGCGAGGCAGCCTGGAAGCCGCACCCCAAGTCCATGGCGCTGGGATACCTCGCCGTGCACCTGGCGGAGCTCCCCACCTGGGTCCCGGTGACGCTCACCCAGACCGAGCTCGACTTCAATCCGCCGGGCGGTTCCAAGTGGACCATGCCGGAGTTCACGACCACCAAGGCGCTGGTGGCGCTGTTCGATGAGAACGTGAAGAAGGCCCGCGCCGTGCTCGCGAAGACCTCCGACAAGGACTTCATGGTCCCCTGGAGCCTCAAGAACAGCGGGGCGGTGCTCTTTACCCTGCCCCGGGTCGCGGTGATCCGGTCGTTCGTGATGAATCACCTGATCCATCATCGGGGCCAGTTCACCGTCTACCTGCGCCTCCGAGACGTGCCGGTGCCTTCGACGTACGGGCCGACGGCGGATGAGCAGTAGGAACCAGTAGCGAGTGGCGAGTTGCGAGTAGCGAGTAGCGAAGTGGCGAGTGACGCATCGCGACTAGATACTCGCAACTCGTTACTCAGTACTCACTACTCGCCACTCGCTACTCGCTACTATGCCCCATGCTCCGTACCATCCTCTACCTCGACCCCCCCGCCTTCTGCACCACCGTCGAAGGCCTGGTCGCTCCGGCGCTCCGCGAGCGGCCGGTGGCGGTGGCGGCGCCGGGGGCCGATCGCGCCACGGTGCTCGCCCTCTCGATCGAGGCCAGGCGGGCCGGGATCACCCGCGGGATGGCGGTGCAGCGGGCCCGGAAGCTCTGCCCCGATCTGATCGTTCGGCCGCCGAACCCGAAGCTCTACGCCCGCGCCTCCCGGGCGCTCGATGAGATCCTGCGCCGCTTCGCCCCCATCATCGAGCCGCGGGGCTACGGCCACGCCTTTCTCGATCTCACCGGCACCGGTCGGCTCTTCGGTCCCGCGGTGGACGTCGCCGCGCGGATCCAGCGCGAGACCCGCGAACGGCTGGGCATCGGACTCGCCGCCGGGATCGCGCAGAACAAGCTGGTGAGCCGAGCCGCGTCGGAGGTAGTGAAAGGATTGAGCATCAGTGCGGTGGCGCGGCCGTCCGACGGGCCGGGACTCATCGATGTCGCCATTGGCCGCGAAGCGGCGTTCCTGGCACCCGAGTCGGTGACGCTCCTCCCCGACCTCGATCCGAAGATGCGCACCCGCCTCGATGAGTATCAGCTGGAGTGGATTGGCGAAGTCCAGGCCGTCCCCGATGACGCCCTCGCCGCCGTCTTCGGGCCCCCGGGCCGGCTCCTAGGCGCGCACGCGCGCGGCATCGACCGGCGCCCCGTCCTCCCGCCGGCGGTGAAGGCGGAATTCCGCGCCTCACATACGTTGGGCGACGACAGCAACGACCTCGCCCTCCTCCACCGGGTGCTCCGCCATCTCACCGAACGGCTCGGCGCTCGGCTCCGGGCGAGGCACCTGGTCGCCCGCCGGCTCACGGTGCACCTCGCCTACTCCGACTACGACACCGCCCGCCGCAGCATCCC
>DASPUE010000334.1:0-3901 GCA_035623055.1 Gemmatimonadales bacterium | reverse complement strand
CGGCCGGCGTGGCGGTGGTGCCGATCAGGGCAACTCCGATCCGGAAGCCATCGGAACGGGCGGTGCCGATCTCCTCGCCCGCCTTTTCCTCATAGAGCAGGGTGCCGGTCGAAGGATCGCTCACGTTGAGCAGGTTCCAGGGGAGCCGCACTTCGAGTGTGCCGGTCGCACGGTCCCAATACCAGTCCGACAGCGTCGAGCGAGCCAGGGTGCCGTAGCGGAGCCGGCCGCGATTGAGTCCACGGGCCGGGATGAACCGGCCGTCCCGGGTGAACCGGGCGCGGTTGGTGATCACGAACATCGAATCGAAGCGGCCGTCGTCCCGGGTGACGGTGGTGATGGGACGGCGGCTGAAGCGCCCGTAGTCATCGCCATTCACGATGGCGTCTCCCCCCACGTACGGGCTGTACTCGGGGATGATGCGGAGTTCCGCGTCGGCGGTGTCCCGGAAAATGGCGGCAAACTCGAAGCCGATGTCCCCCGTCAGGACGCCCCCGGGCAGGGTGCGCTGACCCAGGTCGGCGCGGTAGCTGTCGATCGCGAGGATGATGTCCTGATCCCGCCAAGGGAAGGGTCGGCCCGCCAACTCCGCGATCTCCACGCTGATGTACACATGAGAGGCATCGTTCCCGATGCGAATCCGCCGCGGCAGGTTGGCGGTGGCCGCCGGGGCCTCGGCGAGCGGTGGGAGCGCCTGCCAGCGGAGGGGGTCACCTCCCAGCTCCGGGCGCGAGGCGGAATCGCCAGCATACATCCCGAGGATGCCGTAGTTCTGTTCGGCGTCCATGGCGTTGTGCCACTGGCGAGTGTTTTCGAGCGGGATCTCGTAGTCGATCACGATCCAGTTCTTCTTGAACCACTCGTCGATCCAGGCGAAGATGATGCCGCCAGCGGCGCCGCTCTCGCGGATCTCTCGTGTCAGGCGGGCATCGATCGCCGCCATCGCCACTTCATCATGGCCGCCGTGATCCCACCCCTGCGGTTGCAGGTGGGCGTTGCCCCGGCTGGAGGGGACCCCGTACTCGGAGAGGAGCAAGGGTACTCCGGCGTGATGCTGCTTGAGGTCCCGCAGGTAGCCGAAGTAGTTCGACCGCCCATAAATGGACCGTGCAGTGTCGTATCCCGGGTCGTACAGCATGAAGTCGGGATAATAGGGATAGGCGTGGTAGCTCGCGAACCAGCCGGCGGGATTCTGGGTGGTGGGATGGACCACCATGGCGTCCAGGCCGATGGCGTCGTTCTCGTACTCGATGGGGGCCCTGGGCGTCGGGCGGCCCACCTTCCGCCGCCAGGCGGTCTCCTGTTCGGCGGTGGACTCGGTGATGTGGTACAAGGGATCGAGCGTGGGCCAGTTGGTGTACGCAATTGGCCGGATGGTGTTGTAGCGGTCGACCTCGTAGCCCACCAGGTAGTCACACTGTTCGGCCATCCAGGCATCGATGTGGAGCCCGCCCCGCGCCTCCAGGAACCGGCCGCGGTAGCCCCGTGAGGGCTCGGGGAAGCGGGCCTCGAAGGCCTTCACCGCGAAGGGCTCCCATTCTCGACCTATGATGTAGCCGAGGGTCCAGCGGGAGACGTCGGCGTCATAGCGGCCGCCGGCATGGCCGGGGCGTGCAGGGATCTGGGCCGCGCCGTGCAGGAGGTCCACCACCCGCTGCATCTCCAGCCGGAAGCCAGCCTTCCATTCGGCCTGCTGGAAGTCGTGATCGGGGGGCAACTCGGTCCACACTCCATGAATCAGCCAGAGCGGCTGCTCCGGGTGAGTAGCGTTCCAGGCCTTGAGCGCGCGATAGAAACTCGGCGGCAGGATGGTGTAGAGCCGCAAGGTGTTGGCGTGCATCCCGGCAATCGTTTCGAACCAGCCGGCGTAGGTGGCGGAGTCGGTGGGGAACTCCGACGGAAACTTTCCCGGGAGCGCCACCCCCATGTTGACGCCATTGACGTAGAATCGGCGCCAGCCATCGCGGGCGGGGATCTCGAAGTAGTCCCCGTGGGCCCGCGCATCGATGCGGAGCTTGAGCTGGCGGGTGGGGGTGACGACCGCGCTCCGGTCCCAGTCGGGATCGAGGCGGGCGAGAAGATCGCGGGTGGTCTGATTGTTGGGATTGAGCCGGATGCCCCGGCGGGCGGCGGCGAGCGCGGACGGGCGGTCGCCGCGGCGCCAGCGGGTGAGGGCGAGGCCGTCCCAGGCGTCGCCGTTGGCGGTGTCTTCGCGGCTTACCAGAGTGAAGAGCGAATCGGCGCTGTCGACCTGGTTCTGGCGAAGCAGCGCATACGCCAGCCCCACCTTGGCGTCGAGGTGGTGATCGCAGAGTCGGTCGGCCCGGGCGAAGCGCTCCGCGGCGACCGCGATGGAATCGGCCCGGTAGGCGCGCCACCCCTGGACCACCAGTTCGCCTGCCTCCGGCGGGCAAGGCTGGGCCGCGCAGAGCAGGAGGAAGACGTGTAGATTCGTCACCATGACGGGTGCCGAATCATAGCCATGGAGTGACGCGGTCGCATGACGGAAACCACGGCAGGAACCATCCAGACACTCGGTCGCGCGTTGATCGACGAATTCGGCCGCGGCTGGTCCAAGGCCAAGATCGACATGATGGTCGGTGTGTTTGCGCCCGAGGCGGTGTTCCTTGATGGGCCGTTCGCCGAGCCGCTCAAGGGTCTGGCGGCCATTCGCGGCTACTGGGCCGACGTACCACTGTACCAGTCGGAGATCACCTTCGCCGCGGGAGAGATCTTCACGGTCGGTCCGTGGTTCTCCACCGAGTTCAAGTGCACCTTCCGCCGGCGCCGCACGGGAGAGTGGGTGGACGCCCGGGGCGCGATCTTCTGCGAGACCGCGGGCGACAAGATCACCGAGATGCGGATGTACTGGGAGCGCCGTTAGCGCTCAGCCGGCAGACGGGGGGCGGTGCCGCCGGGCGTAGTCGACGCCCCACTGCACCAGCTCCGGTCCTCTGAGCCCGCTCCGCTTGGCGAGTGCCACGGCATCCTCCTCGTCGAATCCGTGGTCGAGGATCAGGAGTGGGATGAGCACGCCGCCGGTCCGGTTGGCGCTGGCGCAGTGGAAGAACACCGAGTCCCCCGCATGCCGGCGAAGCACCCCTAGCAACTGCTCCATGAGCTCATCGGTCAGTGGCGTCGGACCGACCGGGACATTGGCATATTCGAGGCCCAGGGCCCGCGTGGTCTCCGGCTCGTTCAGGGGTCGGGGTTCCGTCGGGGCCCGGATGTCCACGACCACCTGGCCACCGGCGGCCTTGAAGGCCTCGAGGTGGGCCCGCTGTGGCTGGCCTCCCGCCACCAGATTGGGCAGAATCTGGGACGCATTGAGAACTCCGCGAATCGCTTCGATCGGCGTCGGCATCGCCCAAACCTAAGAGCCCCGGCCATGATCTGGTACATCGCGTTCGGCAGCGCGTTGGGGGGAGTGGCTCGGTATCTGCTGGGCGGTCTGATCCAGCGGCTGGCCGGGTCCGCTTTCCCGCTGGGTACCCTGATCATCAACGTGACCGGCTCCTTCCTGCTCGGCTTCCTCTATCGCTACTCCGCTGATTCGGCGGTGATCTCCCCGGAAATCCGGGCGATGCTCACCATCGGTGTGTGCGGCGGCTACACCACCTTTTCGACCTTCAGCTGGGAGAGCGTGCGGCTGCTCGAGGATGGCGAGATCGGCAAGGCCGCGACCTACCTGGCCCTGAGCGTGGGGGTGAGCTTGGGGGCGGTGGTGCTGGGGATAGTCGCGGGGCGAGAGATTCTGACTTTGCGGAGAGGGTGAGAAGAGATGAGTAGCGAGTAGCGAGGAGCGAGTGCGCTGACACTGGCATCGATGCGAGAGTTGTCATTCTGGTTCAGGGGCGATAGCTGTCTCGCCACTCGCCACTCGCCACTCGCCACTCGCCAC
>DASPUE010000333.1:0-13526 GCA_035623055.1 Gemmatimonadales bacterium | reverse complement strand
CAGATCCTGCAACACCGCCCGAGCCGAGTCCTTCTTCCCCGTAGCGGCAAGCGCCTCGCTGGTCAGCATTCCCTTCTGGATCGAGAACCGCGGACTGTCCTCCGGTTCTGTCAGGGCCGCCAGTGCCGTCAGGGCGCCCTGCGGATCCCCACGGTCCTGGATCATGGATTCGATCGAGAGCATCTTCACCGATGCATCGTTAGGCATCTGGCGAGCCAGCTCGTCGGTCAGCCGCTGAGCCTCGTCCTTGCGCCCCGCCTGACGGGCCAGTCGCGCCTGATTGTAGAGACCCGCCACCAGCAGCCGATGGACATCTTCGGCCTCGCCGGTCCGGATGCCCACGCCGCCGGCATAGGAGTAGACCAGGTCCCCGCCCAGGTCACCCGCCCTATAGATGGTGGCGCATGCCACGAGCCCGGTCAGGGCCGAGAGATATCGAAGGTTGCGGGCGACCTTTTCCCGCTTCCGGAGCGCGAGGGCCCCGATCTCGATGCCCGCCACAACCAGCAACACATCGCGCGCCCACTCGCCCGCCTCCTCGTGTTCCTGAACCGCGTTCGCCGCTCCCGGCATGCGCTCCACCGGGCCATGTGCCGCCTTGCCGGACTGTGCCGCCACGATCGACGCAACGCCGGCCATGATCAGCAGCGCCGCTGCACCAGGACCGGTCCACGGCAGCTTTCCGGTTAATGAAAAGAGGCGGAGGCCGACCCCTACCAATCCGAGGGCGACGACGAAATGGACGACTTGGGGGTGGAACGGGGCGAGATCGAGCATGCGAGGAATTCCTTGCGAGAGGCGGCGGGCCGAGGGAACCAGACGAGGCGGGCGGAGTGATCCGCCCGCCGGGACCCAAAGATGCACACGCGGGAGCCGGCCCGCGAGTTCCGCTCATGAATTGTGGTACGAGGGGCCTAGAGTCAGGGCACCTGACCCTTGTAAGGGGCCAGCTGGTCCTCCACCACCTTCCGGTCGCCAACGACCGTGATGGTCATCCGGCTCGGGTCCAGGTACTTGAGCGCGGTCTGCCGCACCTCCTCCGGCGTCACCGCCAGGACATTCTTCACATAGCCCGACAGATAGCTGTCCCCCAGGCCGTACTGGTCGACGAACTGCAGCTGATTGATCACTCCGCTGCGGGAGCTGTTCTGAATGGTGAACAGTCCCACGAGATTGTTCTTGATGCCACTCAGCTCACGCTCTGGAGGGGCCTCACCGCGCAGCCGGTCCGCTTCGTAGAAGATCTCCTTGAGCGCCGGACCGGTCACATTGGTGGTGACATCGGCGACCTCCACCCACAGACCAACTTTGGGCCATGCTCCGACGAAGGAGAACGGGGAGTAGGTGTACCCCTTGTTCTCCCGGATGTTGCTCGTGATACGGGAGCCGAAGGCTCCCCCCAGGATCGCGTCGGTGACATTGAGCCGGATCCAGTCCGGGCTGGATGGGTCGGCGACGGGGAGCCCCACTCGGAGCGAACTCTGCACCGCCTCGGGACGGTCCATCAGCTCGAGTTGACGGTGGGTCACCGGTTCCGGCGGGTTGACCGTCGGGGCACTCCCCCGAGCCCACGCCCTAAAGGCGGCGCGGATAGAACGCTCGACCTTGGCCGCGTCGAACACACCACTCACGTACAGATGGGCGCGGCTGGCGCCGTAGTTTCGGGTATAGAAGCCCTTCACCTTGTCCGCGGTGTACGCCTGCAACATCGGCTCTGGGGGGAATACCCGCCCATAGGGATGATCGCCGAAGATCATCGCGCGGAACTTTGCCCGGGTAATCTGGTCAGGTTGGCTCTGCGCGATCGCGTTGTCTCGCGCCCGATTGGCCCGGAGTCGCTCGACATCCGCCGCCGCGAACCGGGGGTGCTGGCTGACGTCCGCGATCAGCGCCAAGAACCGCTCGGCATTCTCGCTCAGCGCCTCGCCGCCGATCGTCACCGCATCGTCACTCGACCCGGCACCGATACTCCCTCCCATCTCCGCGGCCTGACGGGAGATCTCGGCGGCGGTGCGGGTCAGCGTCCCCTCCAGCAGCATGTCCGCCGTCAGCGCGGAGAGCTGGATCTCATCAGGACCTTCGTCGATGGCCCCGGTTTGCACCATCAGGCTGACCGCGACTTTCGGGACCACGCCGTAGCGGACCAGGGTGACCTCGAGGCCGTTCGGCAGCGTGAAGCTCTTCCGCGCCGGAAGCCGGAAGTCCTTGGGCGTGCCGGGCGCTGGTGGCGCCTCCTTCTGGGCGACGGCCGGGGCCGCAACGAGGGCCAGCCCCAGGAAAATTCTTGCGAAGCGCATGGTGCGTTCCTTCCTCACTGGGTGCTGGTCGCGGCGTCGGGCCTGGCGCCCGGCACGATGGTGTAGACGGTGCGGTTGTCACGCCCGAGATACTCCCGGGCGGTCTTCTGGATCAGCTCGGGCGTGACCTTCCGGAATCCCTCTTCGAGACGGTTGATGCGGCCGGGGTCCCCGTCGAACAGCGCGAAGGACGCCAGCAGATCCAGTCGGCCAAATCCCGAGAACTGCTCCACGATGTCGTAGATGCCCGAGCGCATCTTGGTGCGGGCCCGGGCGAGCGTCGCCCCGTCCACCGGGCGCGAGCGCAGCGACTCGACTTCGCGGTCGATCACCGCCAGCAGCGAGTCCGGGGGCACCGTCGTGTCATGGAAGGCACTGACGATCCACAGCATCGGCCCTTCGTAGTTGAACTGATTGCCGAGTCCGATATTGATCCCCGCGCTGACATCGCTCGCGTAACCCTTCTCCTGCACCAGCGCCTGGAACAGGCGGGAGTCGCGCCCCTGGCCCAGGATCTGATCGATCAAACCGAAGGCGAACCACTCCGGCGTCCAGCGGGGCGGCACGTGCCACGCGAGGCCCAGGGCCGGCCGGTTGGCGAGTGAGTCCACCCGGCTGGCTCGGCGCTCCTCCGCCTGCCGTGGCTCGGCGATATCCGGCGCTGGGGGAAGGTCGGCCCTGGGGATGCCGGCGAAGTATTTCTCGATCCAGGCCTTGGCCCGCGCCGGGTCGAAGTCTCCCACCACGACTAGCGCGGCGTTGTTGGGCGTGTAGTAGCGGCGGAAGAAGGCCGAAGCGTCGGCGAGGGTGGCGGCGTCAAGGTCGCCGAGGTCGCCGTAGAAGTTGTGAGCGTTGTACCAGTTCTGGTTGGCCGCCATCGGAAGGTCGATCCACGGGAACGAACCGTACGGCTGATTCAGCACGTTCACCCGCACTTCGTTCTTCACCACGTCCCGCTGGTTGTTGAGATTGGTGCTGTCGATCGCCAACCCTTTCATCCGATCCGCCTCGGCCCACAGCATCGTCTCCAGGGCATGCGCCGGGACGATCTCGAAATAGTTGGTGAAGTCGAAGCGCGTGGAACCGTTGAGGATCCCGCCATTGGACTCCACCAGCTTGATGAATTCGAGCTTGCCGAGATTACCGGAGCCCTGGAACATCAGGTGCTCGAACAGGTGCGCGAATCCAGTCCGGTCCCGGGGCTCATTGCGAAAGCCGATATGGTAGTACACTCCGACCCCCACCGTCGGCGCCGTGGTGTCTCGTGAGAGAACCACCCGAAGGCCGTTCGGCAGAGTGTAATAGTCGTAGGGGATTGTCAGGCCAGGAGCGGTCTGGGCGGAGGCGAGATCAGGGATCGCGCCGAGTGTCGCCAGGGCGAGGGTGAGCCCAACGGCGGGCCGAAGGCAGTGGGGCATGGTGAGGCTCCAGGCAGGTGAGTCGAGGCCACACCCTACGATAATGCCTGGAACGGGTTTCCGACTCGCGCCACTACGGCCCCACTCGCCACTCGTTACTTGCTTCTATGCGCCCAAGAACGTCGGGGTGAGGGCATCTGGTGACACTGGCTCGAACAGCCGCGGCGCGTCGAGCCGGGCCAGGATCTCGCTGGGGGGAAGCGGAGGGGAAAAGAAGTATCCCTGACCCAATTCGCAGCCGAGGTTGATGAGGGCCGCGCATTGCTCGGCGCGCTCCACGCCTTCGGCCACCGTGCGGAGCTTCAAGGTGTCGCCTAGTCCGATGATGGCCCGAGCGAGGGCGGACTGCTCCTGTCCGCCCCCGATTTCCTCGACGAAGGGGCGGGCGATCTTGATCATGTCGATCGGGAAGCGCTGCAGGTAACTGAGCGAGGAGTACCCGGTCCCGAAGTCGTCGATCGCGAGGTGCACCCCCAGCGATTTGAGCTGGGTCAACCGCTCCAGCACCGAGCCCTTCTCCTGCATCAGCACGCTCTCGGTGATTTCCAGCACCAAAGTCGTCGGATCGATCCCGGACTCCTCCAGTGCCTCCCGCGTCTCCCTGACCACGTCCAGCTCATGCAGCTGCCTGCCGGAGATGTTGACGGCAATGGTGAGCGGCACCCCGGGCCGGGCCTCGCGCCACCGTTTGACCTGCTGGCAGGACGCGCGCAGCACCCAGTGGCCAAGCTGAACGATGAGTCCGGTTTCCTCGGCCAGCGGGACGAAATGCTGGGGGAGCAGGGCGCCGAAGCGCGGGTGCTCCCAGCGCACCAGGGCCTCCACGCCCTCGAGTCGTCCCGTGCGCAAGGAGTAAATCGGCTGGTAGACGAGATCCAGGCCGTCATGATCGATAGCGTGGCGAAGGGCGGCCTCCAGCTCCAGCCGGTGCTTCACGTCCGCATACATGTGCGCTTGGAAGCTTTCAGCGCGGCCTTTCCCGCGCCGCTTGGCGCTGTACATGGCCATGTCGGCGTTGCGAAGCAACTCGTCGGCGGCATCATCGGGCGCCGCGGTGGCGACCCCGATGCTCATGCTCATCGCCACTTCGTTGCCGCTCAGCACGAACGGGGCCTTGAGCGCTGCCTGGAAACGTTCCACGGCGACCGAGAGCCGGTCCGTCCCCACGGCGTCCTCGATGAGGATCGCGAACTCATCGCCGCCCAGCCGGGCGATTGTGTCGCCGACCCGCGCGCCTGAACGAAGCCGCTCGGCCGTTGCCACGAGCAGGCGATCACCCTCGGTATGGCCCAGGCTGTCGTTCACCTTCTTGAAGTCATCGAGGTCCAGGTACAGGACGCTGACGACCCGCCCCTGCCGGCGCGCCAGCGCCAGGGCATGGCTCACCCGGTCGAGGAACAGCGCCCGATTGGCGAGCCCGGTGAGGGGGTCGTGGAAGGCCTGATGTGTGAGCTGCTGCTCCAGTCGCTTGCGCTCGCTCACATTGCGTCCGTTGAGCACCACGCCGCGAACGGTCGGATCCTCCACCAGGTTGGTGGCGATGATTTCGGTGTGGAGCAGCGAGCCGTCGGGGAGGCGGAAGCGCCATTCGACCGGCGCGCTGACGCCCGTGAACCGGCCGGCATCGCGCAGAAAGTCCCGGGCCCGGTCCCGGTCGTCGCTATCGAGCAGGTCGACCAGCGAATGTCCCAGCAGACTCGCCGGGTCCCGCCGCAGCACCCGGGCCACCGAGGGGCTTGCGAACTTGATGGTGCCGCTGGTGTCCATCACCAGGATGACGTCCGAAGAGTTCTGCACCAGAGAACGGAAGCGCGCCTCCGCCCCGGCTTCCGCCAGGAGTCGCACATTCTGGCGCACCGCGAGCAGCTGCCGCACCACGACCAGCAGCGTCATGAGTGCCGCGCCCGCGACAATGCCCGACACCGGATCGGTCCACGGCCAGAGCGCGGCCCGGAGCAGCAGCCCGTAGGTCACGGCCATCGCCACGTACGGGAGGGGCGACATGACCTGGAACTGCGGGCGCCGTTCCGCCGGCCGCTGCGCGCGCGGCACCGGCCGCCGCCAATACAACTCACCGCTGGCGGTCAGCAGAACGTAGAAGAGCAGGTAGACGATGTCGGTCCAGGCGGCACTGCGGGCGCCGATCTCGATCAACACCAGGTCGAAGGCGAGATCTGCGACGATGCTGACCAGGATGCCCGTCAGCAGGAGCCCAAAGGCCAGTCGATTGCCGTCGAGCGGCTGGCGCAGGAACGCCGTGGTGGCACCGTACAGCACCAGCAGGCTCGCCAGCGGATAGGCGAATGCCAGAATCGCGGTGGCGACCGAGCCCTCTCCCGCCGCCTGGGTAGGCCGGATGGTGTAGTACCAGATCGCCACGGCGCCGCCGATGACCACAATCGCCGCGTCGAGGGCGTACTTGAGGCGCTCCAGTCTGATGCGCCGAGCCAGCGGGAATGACAGCAGCGCCGCCAGCATTAGGAAGTTGTCGGAGAGATAGAACGCGTCGGCCCAGGAGACCGTCGGGTTGGCCTGCAGCGCGACCAGGTAGTAGGTGGAGATGGCGTTCCCGATGAACACCATGACGCACCCGGCGCCGAGGAGCCTAAGTGCCCGGCGGACTCCCGAGTCGAGCACATCCTGCCCGGCCGCAAGGAAGCACAGCGTCGCGACGGTCAGGTTGAGCGGCATGAACGCCACGTTGCCCATGACGTCCCGCACTGCCTGAGTGCCCCACCCGGACCGTTCCCAGATCAGATAGCCGAGCGCGTAGAGGATGGTCACGAAGGTGACCACCCCAACCGGTCGCTGGCGTTTCTGGGTCGGTTTCCTCACCCGGCGCACCTCGGCTCTGCGGTCGGTAGGCCCGCCAAGTCCCAATAGGGCTGGCGGCCAGCGGCGAAAATCCCTCCTCAGCCGCGTTTTGCGGCGTCCAGGAGGTTGATTTTTCAGAACTTAGCTCGATTCCGAGAGGCTATCCCGGCGAACCGGGCGGAAGGAGAGCAAGGGCGGTGCCGTAGGGCAGGAGTCGCAGCTGTAAGGGGCGGGGTCTTAGGCTCTTGGCTTCCAGGCCCCCTTGGCAACCGCCGGCACGAAGCGGTCGAGACCACTCGGCGGAAAGGCCAGCGACTTCCCCTGCTCGGCACTTTGATAGGCGGCCATGAGGATCCGAACCACATCGAGTCCATCATCCCAAGTGAGCATCGGCTCTTCCTTCCCCAGGAATGCCCGGACAAAATGCCGGTTCTCGGCTTCGTAGCCGTACGCCGCCGCTTCGTTGGCAACCACCGGCATGAGCCCGGTCTCCGCATTCTGCTTTTCCACCAGATCCTCTCCTGCCTTTCCCGAAACCTCGCGGCTGAAGAAAAGCTTGAGTCCGGTGTCGAGAGTGTTCCACGACATCGAGTATTCCGGGCCCAGCAGTTCCGCGCTCAGGCGAAGCCCGGCCCCGACGAAGCTCCAGGAGGTTGTCGCTTCACCGATGGCAATGAGGCCTTCCGGGGTCTCGAACTCGATGTGCAGACTGGCGAAGTCCTCCGCGGGTTGTCGGGAGTAATCCACCTCCTTGCCCATCCTCGCTTTGAGCCGCTTGGCGTACTCGGGCCTGCTCCATTTGAGACTGGCAATGTGCGCCGTGACGCTGGTCGGCTTCAGCGAGTTGAGCGACTCTCCCGGCCTGGTCAGAAGGTGCCGGACCAGCAGCGCGGAGTGGCACATCATGTCGTTCAGCACCCCTCCGCCCTGTAATTGTCCTCGCCAGAACCATGGCATATGCGGGCCGCTGTGCTCTTCCGCCGCGCGCGCCAGGTAGGGGCGTCCGGTCATCCCTGCGCCCCGAGTCCAGAGAAGCGCGCGTCCGGCTTCCACCTCAGGCGCGAAGACCTGATTCTCCAGATACCCATGCTTGAGCCCGGCCCGCTTGACCAGGCCCGTGATCAGCTTTGCCTCGCCGACGTTGCGGGCCAGGGGCTTCTCGCAGGCGATGCCGACCAGGTCGCCGTGGCCGCGCATGATGGGATCGGTCAGTTCCTCGATGTTTTCCACCCGCGCCTGATTCGGCCCGCACAGCCAGATCGCGTCGATCTCCGGGTCCACCACCATCTCTCCGATCGAGCGGTAGGCACGGCAAGGGCCGACGTCGAGACGCCTGGCATAGGCCGCGGCCCCTTCGGCATTCTTCTGATTCGGACTCCAAACCCCACGAACTTCCGCGTCCCGAACTCCCTGAAAGGCCAGCATGTGGAATCGGGCGTTGAAGCCGCTGCCGATGAAGCCGATGCCGAGGGGACGGGAGGCCATAGGTATTAGCGGAATGAAAGGTTGGGCGAGACTCGGGGGCGGTACCGCCTGCGAAGTAAGTAGTAAGACATGGGACCAGTTTCGTCTAGAGACCTCCATGGTTGGTAATGGACATCACTGAACGTTTCCTCGAAGGCCCGGACTCGAGCCGCACAGATTACACAGACCGAGCGAAATGTCCGCGCGTATACTCTCGCCCGGTGATCGCACGCATTGCGTCCCGATCGGGACTCCGGCCCGTGTGCAGAGCATCCAGCATGGCCCGGTAGGCGGCAGTGACCTCGGCCACCCGGTCGCCGGGGACATTGAACACCAGGCGATAGTTCCGGAATCCCCGCTGCCATAGTCCGGGCAGGTACTCCGACGCGTCCACCGGCCGCGAATGCAGCAAGCGATTCCGGCAAGCCGAATCCGTTGCCACCGGGAAGGTGTAGCCGGCGGGGTCGGTCAACTCCACGTTGGTGTGCTTCTGGACGCAGAGATCCCGGCAGGTCGCCGGCTCCCGCTCGAATGCCGCGGAGAGGACGCAGTGCTCCAGCGTCATCCCTTCCGGCCGGCCGTAGGCGAAGATCTCAAACCCCGCCCCGCCCCACGGTGCGGCGACCTGCCCCATCTCCTCCCCGGTCAGCTCGATCGAGAGTACGATCCTGCGGGCGCCCAGCCGGAAGATCTCCGCCGCACTGAACTGATTGAAGCAGTTGACCGGGTAGTCGGCGACTACGTCCCGACCGGCGGCCGCCAGTTCCGCGACCATACCAAGGTGCCCTGTCACGATGGCCGTCTGGAGCCCCAGCCATTTGTCCACGACCTTCCGCTCTTCGGGCCGGACAATGGTCGGGGTTCGAAGCCGAAGCGTGACCCCCGTTGCCTGGAGTTCCTCGGCGAGCGCGCGGACCCTGGATATGGGCGGCGTGGGATGTCTGAGAAACAGATCCAGCGATATCTCGTCGGCGCCCGCCTGCGCGGCGGCGCGGGCGTCCTCGAGGCGCCAGACCTCCACGACCAGCCGGCTCGGCCGCCCGGTCTCTTCCCGGCCGGGCACGGGCCGACCCGCCCGTCTCGTCGGCTCGTCCCCGATGAGGACCTGATCGATCACTCGGCCGCGTTCGTCGAGGCGCTCCTGCTTCCGGTGCTCGCGCCGTGCCAGGAGCTCGCGCACTGCTTCCTGGCGCATGTCGTTGAGCGTGCTCACCGGAATGAATAGCCGATCAGCCAGCGCCGTGTCGTCCAAGTCGGCGAGGACGAACGGGGTCTCGCCCAGGCGCCCGAGCTGCTCTTCGAGCTTGGCACGGTCCAGAGCATGTCGCTGGGCTGGAGCGAGGGGGATCGAGCTCCGGACGGTGACGATCTCACCGTCGGCGGTGAACCGGAGGGTCAGCGGCATCCCGGTCCCGCCGGACACGAACACCCCCAGCGGAATTCTCGAGGTGCCCGCCGAAGCGAGTCGCGTGAAGGACTCACGCGCCCGTTCCAGCAGGGCGGCTTGCGAAGACCGAACCACAACCCACCCCTCGGGTACGTCCGCCGAGGCGTTGATTGCCTGGGTGATGCGCCCGGGGCGATTGGTGACGGTCCGTACCCGCGTGACCGTGAATCCCAGGTTGCCCTGCGCCGCGCCCTGGGGGTGTTCAAATCCGAGCCCGTCCCCGACATCGACTGGCGCGGCCCCGGCGATGAGCAACTCCCGCCCCTCGTGTCCGATGACCGTCCCTAGTACCGCGCCCCGATTGTCCGGCTGATCTCGAGTGATATAGTCCCGACCGGCACGGCCGCCGTACATCCCGCCGGTGAAGCCACGGGAGAAGATCTGCACCAGCGGCTGCACCTCCGCTGGCGCCGGCGGGCGCCAGTTCCCCGCGGCGAGTCGGTCCAGGAAGGTGCGATACGTCTGGGTCACCGTCGCGACGTACTCGGGCTTTTTCTTGCGCCCTTCGACCTTGAGGCAGCGGATGCCGGCGTCGGCGACCTCGGCGAGATGGTCCCATGCGCCGAGATCGCGGGCGGAGATCAGGTAGCCCCGGTCCAGTTCGGCGCCGGTCTCGGCGTCTGTGAGGAGATAGTCCTTGCGGCAGGATTGGGCGCACGAGCCACGATTGGCGCTTCGCTCGGAGATCATGCCGGACATGTAGCATTGCCCGGAGTAGGAGATGCAGAGCGCACCGTGGACGAAACTCTCGAGGCCGAGGGTGGGGACCGCGGCCCGGATGGCGCGGATGTCCTCGAGCGTGTTCTCACGGGCCAGGACGACGCGCTCCACCCCCAGGTCCGAGAGCAGTTGGGCACCGCTGGGATCATGGACGGTCATCTGGGTCGAGCCATGGATCTCGAGTCCCGGATAGAGGCTCCGGATCAGCCGCACCGCTCCCAGGTCCTGGACGATGGCAGCATCGATGCCGCGGTCGACGCATTCGCCCAGATGCCGCAAGGCGTCTCGCAGTTCCGCGGGCTTGAAGAGAATGTTGAAGGTGAGATAAATCCGAACGCCTCGCTCATGGGCGAGGCGGCAGGCCTGCTCGAGATCGTCCATCGTGAGCTGCGCCCCGTCGTCCCGGGCATTGAACCGCTCCGCGCCCAGATAGACCGCGTTGGCGCCATTGGCCAGCGCGGCGCGGACGGCATCCAGGGAGCCGGCGGGGGCGAGCAGCTCGGGAACGGCGCGCGACATGGGCCCTAAATGTAGCAGGGGCGAAGCACCTGCTCCGCCCCTGCCTCGAACATGGTGGCCGACCTTCCTAGACGGACACCTCGCTGCGGTTCAGGCGCCGCAGGATCCACATTGCGATGAGCACCAGCCCGACCACTATCACCACCTTGAACACGGTGATGACAAAGGCGAGCGCGATGCCCACGAGAGGGAGCAGCAGGATTCCGAGGAGCTTCCAGAGCAGAATCCCGAGCACTCCGGCAGCGGTGAGGCCAAGGACGGGCTTGAGCATGGTGCAGCGGCTCCATTGAGGTGATTCCGGCCCTACGAATCCCGGCGGCCGAGGTGTCAAGGCGGACCGTAGCTCACACCCAGCTTCTGCAAGGCTTCGGGGGGGCAGCCCTTCCACTCCATGACGAACTGATTCCCGAGATAGCGCAGGTCCTCGACCCCGATCCGGCTGGAGAAGAAGCCAGAGGCGCACAGGTCGCGGAACGCACTGAAGAACGCGACTCCCTGGGAATGCTCGGGCTTGGCGCGTTTTGGCCAGGCGATGTCGTCGAGAATCGTCCGCCGGTCGAGATCGGCGATATCGATGTATTCCCGGCCAAACCGCCTGACCGCCTCCTGGTCCAACCACGCGAGTCCGCCTCGAATGGGCGTCTGCAGGCTGCTCTTCTCGGTCAGGATGAAGTCCATGAACTCGGGGACGCCCGCATCGAGGGCCCCGCCCGAGCGACCATCCCGGGGGATCACCAGCTCGGCCAACACCCGCACCGTGGCAAACTCATGCGGGCCGAAGAAGCCCGGCGTAAAGTCCGCAGGCCTGGCGAGTGCAATCCGGGCCGCCTCAGCCGCCCGGCTCACCGCCCGGGGCGAAAGCCCTGCCACCAGGAGCGGAATCCCGGCGAAGATCTGCAGGGCGTCCCGTCGACTGAGCTCGGTCATTAGAGTTCCCGCCGCTTCATGGCCTGCGCGATGAAATCGGACGTCCGCATCGAGAGCGCGAGGATGGTCCAGGTGGGATTCTTGTCGGCCTGGGACACGAACGGTCCGCCATCGGCGACGAAGAGATTGGGCACCTCCCAGGTCTGGCAATGCGCGTTGAGTGCCGAACGCCCGGGGTCCGAACCCATGCGGACCGTACCCAGCTCATGGATGATGGATCCCCCCGAGCTGATACCGTAACCATCCTCACGAGACGGCATGGGGTCCCAGACCTCTCCACCCATCTCGGCAATGAGGCCTCGAAACGTCTCCTGCATGTGCTTCACCTGGTCGCGCTCGTAGTCGCTCCACTTCCAGTGAAACCGCAGGACCGGGATGCCCCACTGGTCGACCATCTCCGGATCGATCTCGCAATAGCAGTCCTCGTTCGGAATCTGCTCTCCACGGCCCGAGAAGCCGATGGTTGCGCCGTAGTAGCGACGGTAGTCGTCCTTGAGCTGACGGCCGTAGCCGCCACCCGACGGGTAGTTCTGGATCCCGCCCATGAACCCGTAGGATGGGGCCTCCAACCCGCCCCAGATCTCGATATGGTAGCCCCGCGGAAAATCCAGCTTTCGATTGTCCAGCCACCACGGCATATACAGATGGGCCCCGCCGACACCGTCCTCATTGTGCGGGACGTGATCCACCATCCTCGGGATGAAGCCGCCGACGTCGGTGCCGGTTGTATCGGTCAGATACCTGCCTACGGCGCCGCTGGCGTTGGCGAGTCCCTGCGGAAATCTGGACGACTTCGAGTTGAGCAGGATCCGGGCGCTCTCACAGGCGCTCGCGGCCAGCACCACGACCCGGGCATCTACCCGCAGCTCGGCGCGGGTTGCCTTGTCGATATACCACACGCCATCGGCGCGCCCCCGAGAGTCCACGGTCACCTCGCGGGCCATCGCGTTGGTGATCAGGGTGGGCCGGCCAGTGGCCAGCGCCGGATGGACCAGCACGTTGGTCGAGGAGAAATTCGCGTTGACGGCGCAGCCGCGCCCGCACTGACCACAATAGTGGCAGGAAGGCCGACCGTTATGCGGCCGGGTGAGGATCGAGAGCCGGGAAGGAATACAGGTGACGCCGCGCCGGTCCGCTGCCTGCTTGACGAGAAGTTCCCAGCAACGTGGCCGTGGCGGCGGCAGGAAGATTCCGTCGGGGTGGTTGGGAAGTCCTTCGGCACTGCCGAAGATTCCCACGAGGCGGTCGACTTCATCATACCAGGGCTTGATCTCCTCATAGGAGATCGGCCAATCCTCGCCCAGCCCATCCTTCGACTTGCCCTTGAAGTCATGTGGGCCGAATCGAAGCGAGATGCGACCCCAGTGGTTGGTCCTCCCGCCGACCATCCGGGCGCGCCACCAGTCGAACTGGGTGCCTGGCGCGCGGGTGTAGGGCTCTCCCGGAACGTTCCAGCCGCCGATGCAGCCGTCGAATTCGCCGAAGGGGCGTTCCGGCGTCGATGCTCCGCGCCGAGGCGATTCGTAGGCCCACTTGAGCATCGCCGAATCGGTGGTGTTGTCCCACATGCCGCCGGCCTCGAGCATGACCACGTTCGCGCCGGCTCTGGTGAGCATGTACGCCGCCATGCCGCCACCGGCGCCGGAGCCCACGATACAGACATCGAACGTGCTGCCTGTCGAGCGGAGCGTCATCGAGTCTTGCAGGAGGGAAGGTGCAGCAAGGTATCTCGCGGCGAAGTGGTGCGCCAGAGCGTTACGGGGCAGGTTCCCCCGTTGCCTCTCCACTCAGCTCTCCGGAGGGCTTCTCACCGCCCGTCGAATCGCCCCGTTCGTACTGCCTGGTGAGCGAGATCGAGGAGATGGCTCCGCTCACTTCGACAAACGCGATGAGTCTGGTGCCGTCGAGGCCCAGTCCGTA
>DASPUE010000332.1:0-12179 GCA_035623055.1 Gemmatimonadales bacterium | reverse complement strand
ACACCTGGGCACCGAGCACACGGAGCTGTACGTCACTCCGGAGGAGACCCGGGCGGTCATTCCGCTGCTGCCGGGCATGTACGACGAGCCCTTCGGGGATTCGTCTCAGATCCCGACCTTTCTTGTTGCCCGACTCGCCCGCGAACAGGTGACCGTGGCACTATCGGGAGACGGCGGGGATGAGATGTTCGGCGGGTATAACCGGTACTTTCACGGACCCAGGATCTGGAACCGTCTCGCCCCCATCCCGATCTGGCTGAGGCGGTCGGTGGCGCGGGGGATCGAGGCGGTACCACCACGGGCGTGGGACGGCATGGTGGGCACGGCGCAGCGGCTCCTGCTGCGGGCTGGGGAGCGGGTGGCCCGCTCCGGCGACCAGATGCACAAGCTGGCCGCCGTGCTGACGGCCTCGTCCGAAGGGACGATGTACCGGACACTGACCTCGAACTGGACTTCGCCGGAGGAGATCCTGTCTGGGAGGGAGGAGCCCACGACGACCGGCACTGGCTCGGAGGTCCCGGAGGGGCTCTCATTCGCGGAACGAATGATGTGCATGGACACGCGCACCTATCTCCCGGACAACATCATGGTCAAGGTTGACCGGGCCACCATGGCCGTCAGCCTGGAGTCGCGGGCACCCTTTCTGGATCATCGGGTCGTCGAACTCGCCTGGCGGATTCCCCTGAGTCTCAAACTCCGCGCGGGGAGGGGAAAATGGGTGTTGCGCCGCCTGCTCGAGCGGCACATTCCGGCGGAGTTGATCGAGCGCCCCAAGATGGGCTTCGGCGTTCCGGTCGACAGCTGGCTGCGGGGACCTCTCCGGCACTGGGCCGAGTCCCTGCTCGCGCCCGAGCGACTCCGATCCGAGGGGCTGTTCGATGCCGGGGTCGTGCGGCAGCGATGGCAGGAACACCAGGCCGGAGCTCGAAACCTGCAATCTCCCCTGTGGAATCTGCTGATGTTTCAGGCATGGCGCGCGGCATAGGAACCGGTGCGACGGTGTCAGGCGCGGGGAGACTCGATGGGGGAATGGTGCGGCGGTCGCGTCGCGGTCCGATCGTCGTCCCCGGCTTCTCCGTGAGGCAGCCTTTCGCATGAGTTTGTTGATTCAACTGCACGACTTGGTGACCACTCGCGTCTCCAGGCCCGCGTTTCAGATCGGCCGCTCGATGGTGCCGCGGCACTGGGGAACCTATCGGGCCTTTCGAGCCGGAATGAAGTTCCGAATCGAGGCCGCGAGCTGGACCTTCGATCAGCGCGAAGCATGGCTTCTCGGCAGGCTGCGTCAGACTCTCCGGTATGCCTACGACACGACGCCATACTACCGACAGCTCTGGGAACGGATCGGATTTGATCCAAGGGCCGAGTTCGGGTGGGACGACTTCGCCCGACTCCCCGTGCTCACGCGAGGCGATCTGCACGCGCACGGTCGGGAGCTTCGGTCCTCCGCGGTTCCCGACTGGAATGTCGAGCGGAATGCGACGGGAGGGTCGACGGGACGACCCGTCGAGATCTGGATGGGACCTGAGGAGCGGGGATGGCGGGCCTCGGGCGCCGAGTACTCGATGCGGCTGCTTGGGGTGGGCGAGGGGGTGCGCCGCGCACTGCTCTGGGGCCACAGTCTGGCACCGACGGTGGGGGCCTCGATTCGTGACCGGGCTGAAGTGGTGCTCGCCAACCGTGGCTGGTTCGACTGCCTCCGGCTCTCTCCCGAGATCCTCAGGGCCTATGACCGCCGCTTGCGTCGGTTTCGGCCGAGGGTCGTCGTGGCCTACGCTTCGGCGCTCGCCGCGCTGGCCCGCGAAGTGGAGCGCGCCGGCGGCCCGCCGCCCAACTACCCGACGCGCTGCTTCGTCACTGGTGCGGAGAAGCTGTTCGACGATCAGCGTGAACTGATCGAACGGGTGTTCGGGCGAACGGTGTACGAGCGGTATGGGAGTCGAGACGTTGGCGACATAGCGTTTCAGTATCGCCGGGATGCTTCCCTCACCCTGGATGTCGATTGGCCATTGGTGCTGGTCGAACCGCAGGCGGCAGACCGTGAGTCACCGATCCTGGTGACAAAGCTCCACGGCGACGGGATGCCGATGATCCGATATGTGAACGATGACGTGGCGCTCTTTCCGGCAGGCGCGGTTCCGGGACGTCCGGTTTTTCGCCTCGAGACGATCGTCGGCCGGATCGCCGATCGGGTTATCCTGCCCAATGGGCGCTGGTTGCATGGCATACACTTTCCACACCTGCTCAAGGACTATCCCATCCGTGACTTCCAGATTCATCAGGCGGCCAATTTCGCACTGACCGTGCGGCTCGCACCGCTGGCGACGTTCAGCGCCAGCCACCGCGAGGCCATCGAGCACAACATCCGGGCCAACCTGCCGGGTCTCCCGATCAGTTTCGAAGTGCTGGAGGAGATTCCCCGGACCGGCGCGGGTAAATGGCGGCCGGTGGTAAGCGAGGTGCAGTCGTGAGGCAGTCGGAGATTCGGCAGGGAGACGGACTCCGGGTGGCACTGGCCAGAGTGTCGGCCGGCGCGGACCGCTACGCACCCGCGGACATTCGTCAGGCGCTGAACAACCTGGGGAACGCGCTCGGATGGGCGAAGGATGGGAAGGGTCCCTTCGGTGCGGCGATCGCCTCCGGCGCCCGCGTGGTCGTGAAGCCCAACTGGGTGATGCACCGGAACAAGGGCCCCTGGGGGGTCGAATGCCTGGTGACCCATCCAACCGTGGTGAAGCAGGTCGTGGAGGCCGCCCTCCAAAGCGGGGCAGACCGAGTGACAGTTGGGGATGCGCCGATCCAAGGCTGCAACTGGGAGGCGCTGATGGCGTTTGGGGACCTCGGTCGGTGGGCAGGCGAACTGGCCACGGCCCAGCCGAGATTCGCGGGCGCGGTGGATTTCCGCAGGACGCGGTCCCGCCAGCTCGACGGAGTGCTGGTACAGGCGGAAGATCAGGTCCCGCTCTCCTCATACGTCCTGTTCGACCTTGGTCGGGAGAGCCTGCTCGAACCGGTGTCCGGGGAGGCCCAGGCGTTTCGGGTCACGCAATACGACCCGGACAAGATGCGGCACACTCATCAACCGGGACGCCATCAATACCTGGTCGCTCGCGAGATCATCGCAGCCGATGTGGTCGTGAGCGTTCCCAAGCTCAAGACGCACCGCAAGGCCGGCATTACCAACGCCCTGAAGAACCTGGTCGGCATCAACGGCAACAAGGAATTCCTGCCGCACCACCGGGTGGGTGGGAGCCAGGAGGGGGGCGACTGCTATCCGGGGCGAAGCGTGGTCAAACGCTCGCACGAACTGATCCTCGACGCGCAGAATCGGTCTCGGGCCCATCTCTGGCGTCGCATTCTCAATGTCCCAGCGCGCATGCTATCCCTGGCCGGAACCATGTTCGTCGACCAGATCGGCATCGACGGGTCGTGGTCGGGCAACGACACCGTTTGGCGCATGTGCCTCGATCTCAATCGTATCCTGCTGTATGGACGGCTCGACGGGTCGCTGGCGGATGAGCCCCAGCGCCGAGTTCTCACAGTGGCCGATGCGATCGTTGCCGGACAGGGGGATGGGCCGCTTGCCCCCGAGCCGTTTGGATTGGGAGTGCTGTTTGGCGGTGACAACGCCGCCGCGATGGACCATGTCGGCGCCCGGCTGCTGGGGATGGATCCGCAGCGCATTCCCATCGCGCGCGAAGCGTTCGGCCGATTTCGCTGGCCACTCGCCCAGGAGAGCGCCGCTGCTGTGGATCCTCGCTGGGTGGATGGAGCCCCCGTCAGTTTCGCCGAGATCCCAGAACCAGAGAGCTACCCCTTGGGCTGGCTGGATGCGGTTGCCGGCGACCGGCGGGGCGAGGCGCCGACCGGTCGGAGCTACCGCCCGCCGCTACGCGAGCGGCTCACGCCCCAGGAGGCGTAGGCCCCGATGGCAAGACTCCTGGTGGGGCGGGTAGGTCAGTACGCCGTGGCCAACGGCCTCCCGGCGGTAGTGAACTTCGGGGGCATGCTGGTACTGACCCACCTGCTTTCGCCAGCCGAGTACGGGACCTATGCCTTGGTCCTGGCCTCCGTCGCGGTGGTGAACGCGATCGCCTTCCAATGGCTCCGATCCGGCGCTCGCCGATTCCTCGCCGCCGGAGAACACCTCCGAGCCGAAGTGCTGCCCACCATCGGCGTTGCGTACGGGACGATCGTTTTGGTGGCCGCCGGTGTGATTCTGCTGGCCGTCCCGGTGCTGCGATCCCACGTCACCTCCGCGCTGCTGCTGTTAGGCGGCTGCCTGCTCGTGGTGCAGACCTGGTACGAGTTGAACACCGAGATCGTCCTGGCGGAGATCAACCCATCGCGCTACGGGGCAGTGGCCCTGTCCCGCGCCCTGATCGCCGCCGGGCTCGGGGTCACCTTGTGCTGGCTCGGCTTCGGAGCGACCGGAGCGCTGGTGGGCGCGATCGCCGGGTTCACCCTGCCGGGACTGGCGCTCTGCAGGTTGTATTGGCGAGGGTTGGGCCGGCTGGCGTCGTCGCGGAGCCTCCTGACGTCGCTGCTTGCCTATGGTGGTCCGCTGACTGCAAGCTATGCCCTGCAATTCGTCATGGACTCGGCCGACCGACTCCTGTTGGGATGGCTCGCGAGTACCGCCGCCGTGGGCATCTACGCCGTTGCGTACGACCTCTCGCAGCAATCGATCAATTTCGCTATGGTGGCAGTGAATCTCGCCGCATTTCCCATGGCCGTGCGGGCGCTGGAGACCGAGAGTCGGGAGGCGGCGCTCGCTCAGCTGCGAATTCAGATCGTACTGCTCGCGCTTCTGGCGCTGCCGGGCGCAGTTGGGCTGACCTTGCTCGCGCCGCAGATCGGTACCACCCTGCTCGGCGAGCGCTTCTCCTCGTCGGCAGCTGCGTTGGTGCCGATCATTGTTGCCGGGGCCGCCTGCTGCGGCTTCAAGGCCTTCTATTTCGATCTCGCATTCCAGCTGGCGAAGCAGACGCGGCCCCTCATTCTGATCGGAGCGGTGGGCGCCGTCCTGAACACGGTGCTCAACCTCCTGCTGATTCCCGGACATGGGCCGGCGGGAGCGGCGATCGCGAGCACGGCAACGTTTGCGGTGGCCTTGCTTGCCAGCGCCGCGCTAGGCCGCCCGCTCTTCCCATTGCCGTTCCCATGGATCGAGCTGGCCAAGGTGGGTCTCATCACACTCGTGATGGCGCTGATCGTCAAGCTGGTGTCTCTTCCGCTGTCCGGCAGCCTGGCGCTGTGGATTCCGCTTGCCGCGGGCATTGCGGTCGTCGCCGCGGGTACCCTGACGCTGGATGTCGCCGGGGCGCGTCGCTGGTGGTCGATGCGGCCGGCGGTCGAGCGGCCAGGCCGGGGGTAACGTGGGGCCAGCGGGGCTCGACGTGCTGTTCATTGTCCGATCGCTCGGATATGGTGGGGCGGAGCGCCAGCTAGTCGAGCTTGCGAAGGGGCTCCACCGGCGCGGGCACCGCACGGCGCTGCTGGTCTACTACCAGGGCGGGCCTCTCGCCAAGGAGTTGGAGGCCGCCGGCGTGGAGGTGGTTGGGCTTGGCAAGCGTGGCCGCTGGGACCTGATCAGTCCGTTCGTTGCCCTGAGGCGGGAAATCCGGCGGAGAAAACCGGAGATTCTTCATGGTTATCTCCCCGACGGCAACCTGCTGGCTCTGCTGGGGCGGCGCTACTCGCCCAGCAGCCGTGTGGTGTGGGGTGTCCGCGCCTCGAACCTGGAGCGGAGACACTACGATTGGCTGGTATGGGCCATCTTCCGAGCGAGCTGCTGGCTGGCTCCGCGGGCCGACCTGATCATCTCGAATTCGGAGGCAGGGCGTGCCTGGCACGTCGCGAACGGATATCCGGCCGATCGGTCCATCGTCATTCCGAACGGAATCGACGTGGAGCGGTTCCGACCGAACCCGTTCGGGCGGGCGCGCTGGCGATCGGAGTGGGGCGTCGCCGATGGCACGCCTGTGATCGGTCTGGTTGGTCGGCTGGATCCGATGAAGGATCATGAGACCTTTCTCGTCGCCGCGAGCCGGTTATCCGCGAGACGTGCCGATGTCCGGTTCGTGTGCGTCGGGGCGGGACTGGATGGCTACCAGGCTCATCTCGAGCGGTTCGCGGCAGATTTGGGCCTGGGGCAACGGCTCATCTGGGTTCCGATGCAGGACAGGATCGAGGAGATCTACAGCGCGATCGATCTGCTCACATCCTCCTCGGCGTTCGCCGAGGGGTTCCCGAACGTGGTTGGTGAAGCCATGGCCTGCGGCGTACCCTGCGTCGTAACCGACGTCGGCGATTCGGCGCGGGTGGTCGGTGATACGGGCCTCGTGACCCAGCCAAGGAATCCGGACGCACTCGCCGAGGCCTTGGATGAGGGGCTGCGGGCACTGGTACAGCCCGCCGGACGGAGAGCCCGTCAGCGGATCGAGGAAGAATTCAGCGTAGATCGCCTCGTTGCTCGAACGGAAAGCGCTCTACTCGACCTGGCAGGCGGATCCGCCGGCGCCGCGCGGGCCCTTCAGTGAATCCCCCGGTCCGGGTCGCGCACGTGATCACCGGACTCCTCGTGGGTGGCGCGGAGATGGCGTTGAGCCGCCTGGTGGAGGCACTTCCGGGGGAGGAGTTCTCGACGCTGGTGATTTCGCTTCTGGCCGAAGGTCCCCTCGCACGGAGCCTACGCGATGCCGGCGCGCAGATCGTGTCGCTCGGTCTGCGGCGCGGCATTCCCTCGCCGGGGGCCATCTTCCAGCTGCGGCGCGCCCTCCTGGAGTTTCGCCCAAGCCTCGTGCAGGGGTGGATGTATCATGGAAATCTTGCGGGGTGGCTCGGGGCCCGGTTCCTGCCATCGGGGACCCCGCTTGCGTGGAACATCCGCCAGTCGCTGTATGATATCCGCCGGGAGCGGTCGGGCACCGGGTTCATCATTCGCGCCGGTGCGCGCCTGTCCCGTCGCCCCGACGCCATCGTCTACAACTCGACAACGGCGCGGCGTCAGCACGAGGCAATCGGCTACTGGGGGGCGAAGGCCGTTGTCATCCCGAACGGTTTCGACCTGCAGCGCTTCCAGCCTTCTCCCGAGGGTCGGGGCGCGCTGCGCCATGAACTGGGCCTTGCCGACTCCGATCTCCTGGTCGGTCTGGTGGGTCGCTATCACCCGATGAAAGGCCATGCGGTCTTTCTCGGTGCCGCGCGTCGCCTGCTCGATCGTGGAGTACGAGCGACGTTTCTATGCGCGGGCCGGGACGTGACGATGGCCAACGGGGCGATCCGGCGCATGGTCGAACGATCGGACCTTGCCGATCGGGTCCGGCTCCTCGGGGAGCGGGACGACATGCCGCGACTCTTCGCGGGCCTCGACGTGGCATGCGTGGCGTCCTCATGGGGCGAGGGGCTGCCTAACGTGATCGGCGAAGCCATGGCCAGCGGTGTCCCGTGCGTTGGCACGGATATCGGCGATACCCGCGAGCTGATCGGCTCCACTGGGCGGATCGTGCAGCCCGACGACGTCGAGGCGCTGGCCCAGGGGATCGCGGAGCTCCTCCGGGAGGGCCCGGACGGTCGCCGCCGTCTCGGGGAAGCGGCCCGGGCCCGAATCGCCGCGGCGTATTCCTTGGCCGGATGCACCTCGCGGTATGCCGCACTCTATCGAGGACTGGCGGATCCTCTGGCGCGGTCGAGCGCCGCATGAGCCCCCGAACAGGGGGCCAGGCCGGGTCGTCGCCCCGCCCGAGGCTGCTGTTCGTAGTAAACGACGCCCCGTTCTTTCTCTCGCATCGCCTGCCGCTCGCCGTGGGCGCCCTCGAGGCGGGGTACGAAGTGCACGTCGCGACGCCGGATCATCCGCGGCGGCGAGAAATCGAATCGGCGGGTCTCCGCTTTCACCCCATCTCCATGACACGGAGTTCGGCGCGCCCGATCGCCGAGCTGGGGACGCTGTTCGCTCTCAGGAGGCTGTACCGGTCCCTGAGGCCCGACCTGGTGCATCATGTCACCCACAAGCCGGTCCTCTACGGGTCTCTGGCTGCTCGAATGGCCGGTGTGCCCGCGGTGGTCAATGCGGTTTCCGGCCTTGGCTACGCCTTTGTTGCCGAGGGTGCTCGGGCGGCGGTCCGCCGGGAGCTGATGCTGCGTCTCTACCGGGTAGCGTTCGGCCATCCTCGTTCGGCCGTGATCTTTCAGAACCAGGACGATGTCGCGCTGTTCCAGTCGGTCGGAGCGGTGCGCGAGGATCAGGTCGTCCTGATCCCCGGTTCCGGTGTAGACCTCACCCAGTTCCAGCCGACCAGTGAACCGGTCGGGACCCCGGTGGTGACGCTTGCCGCCCGGATGCTCTGGGACAAGGGCGTGGGCGACTTCGTGCAGGCGGTGCGGATCCTGGCGGGGCGCGGCGTCGGGATTCGCGCGCGGCTGGTGGGCGAGCCGGATCCCGGCAACCCTCGCTCGGTGAGCGTCGAGCAGCTGAGCGCCTGGGCGCGCGAGGGTGTGGTCGAATGGCTGGGCTATCGCGCCGACATGCCGCGCGTGCTCGCCGAGAGCAATGTCATCTGCCTCCCATCATGCTACCGTGAAGGCGTGCCCAAGATCCTGCTCGAGGCGGCAGCCGCCGGCCGCCCGATTGTGACGACGGATGTTCCCGGCTGCCGGGATGTGGTGCGGGACGGCGACAATGGATTCGTCGTACCTCCGCGCCGGCCGGAGGCGCTGGCCGATGCGCTGGAGGTGTTGTTGCGGGATGCCGGTCTGCGCACCCGATTCGGAGCCAGGGGCCGGGAGCGGGCCGTCGCCGAGTTCGGTCTCGGGGCCGTGGTCGCGACGACGCTCACGGTATACGAACGGTTGCTTTCCGCCGCCGAGGCATCCCGGGCCGAGGCGGCGGCGTGACGGAACTGGTGGTGCTCGTCTGCTCGGTGGGGATCGCCGGTGCGATCATCGCGGTCGAGTGGACCCGCGGGCACGTGCGCGGACAGCTCGACTTCCTGCGGGCCGCCAGCGGCGTCTATCTCCTGTGTTTTGCGATCGCTCCTGCCTATCTGCAGTTCGCCGACCCGGCCCTGTTCCGCGCCGGACAATGGTCCTGGATCCTCCGCACACCGTTTCAGGACGCCGCGTTCGCCTACGCCTCGGTGCTGGCCCTGATTGGTTATCCCGTCATGCTTGGTGGCTACTGGCTGGCGACGCGAAACCATCGCGCGCTGACCAATGACAGTCCTCCTGTCAGCCGATCCTACCTTTGGTTTGCCGGGCTGAGTATTGGTCTTGTCGGGATGACCGCCCTCCTCGTCTATGTCAGGGCGCTCGGGGGGTGGGTGGTCTTTTTCGTGGAGGCGATCGCACTGCGCAGCAACAGCTCGGTCGAAGGAACCGCGTGGGCGTTCCTGGCCAATGTGGCTCCCCTGGTGATTGGCGCCATGCTGCTCTTCTACGCGCTCCGCCAGTATCAGAGGCGCGGTGGGTGGCGCGCGCTCGCTACCCTGCTTTGCGTAGGGTTCTATCTGGCTTCGCTCGCCCTCCTCTTCAATCAGGCTGGTCGGGCATGGTTCGTCGCGTTTCTGATCACGCTGCCGCTGGTCAGGGCCGTCCAGCGCGATCGGCTTCGCCTGACGCAGGTCCTGCTCGGTGGGGTGCTCTTTGCGCTCCTCATCGTGTTCGGGCGGACCTTCTTCCAACTCGTGCGGGATCCCGCCCGCCTCTTCGAGGCGAGTACCGGCGAGGGGGGTATCGCTAGCGCCACCCGAGCCATCATCTGGGAGTTTACCTTTCCGGTGGCCACCCTGGCCAACGTCATCCGGTCGATATCCGAGCACGGGGGACTGCGCTGGTTCTACGACTTGCCGCTGGCGTTCGTCTACCTCGTCCCACAACGCATCACCGGGGTGATGCACGAACCCACGGTATCGATGGTGAACACTGCGATGTTTGGTGCTGACGGTGGAATCCCGGTCGATGTCCTGTCGCTCGGGTATTACAGTCTGCTGGTTCCGGGCGCGCTGATCACCTCGGCCGGTCTCGGTGCCCTGCTCGGGCTGGGAGAGCGATGCTTCCCGGCCAGCACCGATCCGGTGCGGGCGGCGCTGCGGGTCTCCTGGATTCTGACCCTGGCGTTCCGGGTGATGTACGCTGATCCTCAACTCTTCTGGCGGGCCGGATTGTACCTCGTGATCACGACTCTGCTGGTCGCCGCGCCGGGGTTTCTCTCCCGACTCCTCTTTCTTGCCGACGACCGGGGGTCGCGCGTACTTCAAGCTTCTGGATCCCAGCCATGAGAGGCGATGTGGCCACATCCGACGCGACGCCGGCAACCGGCCCCTCCCTGCTGGAAACGGCGGCGATCGTGCTGCGCTGGCGACGGTATACGCTGGGATTGCCGGTCGCCGCCGCCGTGGTGGCCGGGGCCGTCGCGCTGGTACTGCCGAGGCAGTATACGGTCGAGACCGCCTTCCTCCCGCAACGCTCGCAATCGTCACTCGGGCGTCTCGCCGGATTGGCCGCGCAGTTCGGTGTGGCGGTCCCGGGGCAGAACGCGGGGGAGTCGCCAGAATTCTATGCAGACCTGGTGGCGTCTCGAGAGATACTCAGCCGCATCGTGACCGACAGCTTCGCGGTCTCCCCGAGTCACTCCCGAATGGCGCTCGTCGATCTGCTCAATGGATCGGGAGACTCGGCAGCTGCCCGAGAGCAGGATGCGGTCAAGCGGCTAGGCCGTCGCATTGCGGTAAGCACGGATCCCAAGACGGGCGTGGTAACGGTGCGCGTGACCACCCGGTGGCCCGCGGTCTCAGCGGGAATCGCCGCCAGCCTGCTCGCGGAAGTGAATCGCTTTGATCTGCAGGTTCGCCAGACGCAGGCATCCGCGGAGCGGGCGTTCGTCGAGGATCGGCTCAAGGCGGCGAAGGACGAGCTGCGGGCGGCGGAGGATCGCAGTGCGGCATTTCTGGTGACCAACCGGGAGTTTCGCAACGCACCGACCCTCCAATTCCAGTACGATCGCCTGTCGCGTGAGGTGAGCGCGCAGCAGCAGGTGGTCACGACCCTGCAGCAGGACTACGAGCAGGCGCGGATCGACGAGGTGCGCAACACACCGCGGGTCACCCCCATCGAGCAGCCGATCGTGCCAGCGCGGCCCGACTCCCGACATCTTCTGCTCGTCGTCACGCTCGCCGCATTGGTCGGAGTGGTGATCGGGTGGCCGGCCGCGCTGATCCTGGAGCACCTGCGGCGGGCCCGCCAGTGGCAACGCGGTGATGTGGAGGTCATGCTCGGCGAGCTACGGGAGGCCGTTCCCGCGCGCTGGCGTGAACTGCTGCCCAAGTGAGCGCGGCTTCAGGACCTCATTCGGCTTTCACACTCATGAACCAGACATCGTTGACGCTCTGGGCCTCGTCCTTGGTCTGGAGGTCGGTGAATACCGCGTAGATGTTGCCCGAAGGCCCGATCTCCCGCTCGCCAGAGACCGAGTAGAGCGAGGCGAACCGCTGGCGCCCCACGGCATAGTCGAACCAGGTCACCCCGGCGTCGTCGCTCGCGAGCACAACGACCGTCTGATCCCGCAGATTTTGCCCCACGAAGTAGACCATCCCTCCGCGGTCGCCCCTGCGTGAAATGAAGAAGCCGCCCTGGCCGGACACGCTGAGCGCGTTGCCGGTGAAGGTCGGGTAGTGATCCACGTCGAAGCGCTGCGCGGAGGTATCGAAGCGCTTCGCATGCTTCCGGAGGACCTTCTCCTGGGTGTTGTAGGCGAAGTGAACGATGCCGTCCTTCGGGAGGAAACTGGAAAGCCACGGGTGCGTGCCGGTCTCATCGGGGAGTGTCACCCGATCGGTGGGGCCGTCGCCATCGACCACGACCGGCGTCCGCAGCGGCTGGCCCTTGGCGTTGGTCCAGGTCCGACCCTGGTCGGGTGACATCATGAAATGGATGTCCCAGTAGAGGTAGGCCCGAATGGAGGGTAAGGCCTGAGTGGTCCAGGCGAAGTAGAGATTGGACTGCTCGTCCATCCGGAGCAGGGGGTACATGAGGAAGCCGTGCGACCCCTGGGTCACGACGGGGGGGCTGACCTGGATGGGGCCCGTGGGTGGAATCGTCGCAATGCGGGCCGGATGTCCGGGTTCGTACGATGTCGCGGCGTAGTAGAAGACGTCCTTCACCGGATCGTACACGGTGGT
>DASPUE010000331.1:0-3644 GCA_035623055.1 Gemmatimonadales bacterium | reverse complement strand
CACGGCCAGCCAGTAGAGGTCCCAGGTCCCTTCGGTACAGGGGGTGGCGCCCCAGCAGATCCACCCGACCAGCTCGCCGTCCGACTCTGCGCCGAGCGCGTAGTAGGGACGGCGCGGTCCTTCGGCCGACGGCTCCGGTTCACCGCCGCCTGACGGGCCGAGGAACTCCACGCAATCGTGAAAGACCTCGTCCGCGATGGCCAACTCCTCTTCGCGGAAGACGCCGGTGGCGCGGGTGATCTCGAGGATCCGGACCGCGTCGGCGCTCGTCAGATCGCGGAGACGAGGCGCGACGCGGGGGGTCATGTGCTGGCGGTAGCGGAGGTCCCGACAGCCAGGGCGGCGGCCGCCTGGCGAGAGGAGGAACGGGAGAGCGCTTCGTCGATGATCCGGCTGATCAGCTCGTCGTAATCCCAGCCGAAGGCCTTCGCCATCCGGGAGAGCCCGGCCGAGTCGGAGATGTCGGGGTTGGGGTTCACTTCCAGCACGAACGGCTGCCCGGCCGCATCCACCCGCAGGTCAACCCGGCCGTACCCTTCGGCGCCACAGAGTGCTTCCCACGCCTCCCGCGCCACGGCTACGACCCGCTTCTGGATTTCGGCCGTCAATTCGGCGGGGCAGAGCGGTACCGACCCCAGGTCCTCCGGGCTTCCCACATCCCACTTCGCGGCATAGGTGAGGATCGGCCAACTGCCTTCCGGCATGTTGTCGAAGCACAGCTCGGCGATGGGCAGGACCTGGTCGCCGACGAAGCCGACGTTGAACTCCCGGCCCGCGACGTACTCCTGCACCAGGACCTCATCCCATTGCTCGACCATCTCGGCCAGCCGCTTCTTGAGGGCACGCTTGGTCGTGCAGACGGAGCCGGTGTCGATTCCCACGCTGGCATCCTCCGACGCCGGCTTCACGATGACTGGAAGCGTGAGGTCGGGGGGAATCTTGTTGCCGGTGGAAAGGACGAATCGCGGGATGGGGGTGCCGCTGCGGGCGAGCAGGGTGTTGGCCACGTGTTTTCGGTGGGCGACCGAGACCGCCCAAGGGCGGCAGCCCGTGTACGGCACACCGGTCAACTCCAGTGTGGCCACCACGAAGTCTTCGAACCGGGAGTGGCCGCCGATCCCCTCGCAGAGATTGAAGACCGCCTCGGCGCGGCGCACCCGGGGCAGCCAACTGAAGTCGTTCGGGGCCCGGACGGGGATGCTGGTGGTCTCATGACCACGAGCCTTGAGGGCGCTCTGAACTTCCTTGACGCTTTCCCAGACCGACGCGACGTCTTTGGCGTCCCACGTGTCCCACCCGCCGTCGTAGAGTACCGCGACCTTCACGCAGCCGCCTCCGCGAGTAGGGACCGTCCACTGATGCGCCGCCACGCAATATCGGCAACGGTCCGGATCAGTTCGTCGTAGGTCATGCCGGCGGCCCGGGCCGCCTTCGGGAAGCAGGAGTTGTCCCGGGGGTCCGGGAGAATGCCGGGCAGCGGGTTCAGCTCCACCACATTCGGTGTGCCTTCGGCATCACAGCGGATATCCACCCGGCACCAGTCGCGACAGTCGAGCGCCTGATACGCCCCCAGCGCCGCGGCGCGGATCTGGGAAGCGAGGCGTGCCGGCACCCGAGCGGGGCACTCGAAGATCTCCAACGGGTCGTCGGGGCGGTCCCAGATCCACTTCGCTTCGTAACCGTAGATCGGCGGGGCGCCCTCGGGCAGTTCGTCGAATCGCATGCCGACGATCGGCAGGCAGCGCGCCTCCTTGCCGTTCCCCATGATGGCGACGGTGAATTCGGCGCCGGGGAGATAGGTCTCGACCAGGACCGGCTCCCGGTAGGTGGCGAGCAAGTAGTCCACCTGCTTCACCAGCTCCTTCCGATTGGTGCACAGGCTCTTCACGCTGACGCCCTTCCCCGAGCCTTCGAAGGCAGGCTTGGCGAAGAGCGGAAATGGCAGGGTGCAGTTGCGAGCGTCGGCAGGGGTACGCGCCAGCAGGAACGGCGCAGTGGGAACGCCACGAAGCTGCAGGATCTCCTTCGCCCGTCCCTTGTGGAGGGCGAGTGAGAGTGCCAGCGGATCCGATGCCGAGTAGGGGATGCCCAGGAACTCGCAAATCGCGGGGACATGACCCTCGCGATTCGCCCCATAGAGTCCCTCGGCGATGTTGAAGACGAAATCGGGACGGATCTTCGCGAGGCGCATCGGGAAGTCCTGGACGGCCTCGATGCGGATCACCTCTCCGAGCGGCCGGAGCGCATGCTCGACGGCGTTGATCGTCTCGGGTTCATCCCATTCAGCGTAGAGATCGGGTTGGGGAAGGTCGTACCGCAGGTCACGCGAGGAGCCGGAAGGAGCGGGGGAGACGATGCGGGCCCCGGCAGGCTTGGCCGGTGCTTCCGGTCTCAGATTGAAGGCGAGTCCTATGCGAACTGCCAAACGGGTCCTCTGCGCTACTGGTCACCGCGTTCCGGGAATCACAGGGCGCTGTTCATGCGTGCGCGCCGGCGCGATGTGCTGCAGATACCGAATCAATAGTAAGAAAGTTGCCGAAAACGCACAATAGTTTTTTCGGCACTTTTTGCCGTCATCGTGCGGGTCGGTCGCGGTTCCGATGGCCGTGGCGGCGGGGGATCGATTGGTCGATGAGCGATGCGGCGGGTCGAAAGCGTTGAATCGTTCGGGATCAGACCTTGTGATACCCCACCCGTCCCGCCTCCGTCCCGTCTTCGGCACGATAGGTCTCGAAGTCCACGAAGAATGCGGGCGCCTCCGCCCTCAGGATCTGCAGACATCCGATTGCCATGCGCCGGATCTCCAGTTCGGCGCCTTCGCCGAGGCGAAGCTCGAGCATCGTCCGCCAGGCGCGAATGTTGGCACTGACCACGATCTTCACCTCCGTGGCGTTGGGCAGCAGGCTCCGTGCGGCCTCACGGGCCAGCTTGCGGCGATGCACCCGGTCCGGTACCCAGGAATACTTCTCCATCAGGTGATCGACCGCCTGGACGTAGGCCGTCTGGGCCGCCTCGATCTGCCGGGTCCACTCCCCCTCGAGCTTCGAGTCGCCAATGATGGCCGGTGGCATCACGAAGGCAGCGTGGGATTCGTCCACATAGCGCTGGGATAGCTGAGAGTACCCGAACCCCGCCCGATGCCGGACCAGCTCGTGGCTGCAGGACCGGCTGATGCCCTCGATCAGCAGCACGTAGACCGCATGCTCGAAGACCGAGCCGTGGCCCTGCTTCAGGATGTTCTCCAGGTAATCCGCGGTGCTGCGCCCGGCGGGATTGTTCTGACTCATGTAACAGATGCGCCCGGCAAACTCCGCGAGCCGTTCTCCGCCCGACGCCTCCCCCTTCCATTGAACCGGCAGGTGCGCCGGCTCCACGAACTGAGGGCGCGCGATCAGGGTGATACGAGGGGCCTTGAGGATTTCCATGGAGGAGTCGGTTCGCGGGGTTGAGTCGAGGGTACGGGTCACGGGGTTCCAGACGCTCCCTTCATTCCTTGCCGGCGATTTCCAGGCGGCTGCGGGCGTACCCGCCCGTCCGCTCGATCTCCCTGAGTGCGGCTGCGATGTCGTCCGGGATCCCTGCCGCATCCGGCCCGACCTTGAGCGCGTCGATGGCCGGACCGACCGGATCGAGCTTGACGCCCG
>DASPUE010000330.1:0-2088 GCA_035623055.1 Gemmatimonadales bacterium | reverse complement strand
CCCCCCGGGGGTACGTGCGGTCCTCGTCACTTGACTGACCCGGGATCGGGGCGGACATTCGCGCTGCCATTTCATGGCGCTCCCCTCCCCCCCGTCGAGGCCCCCATGTTCAGCTGTCGCTTCACGGCCGCTCTCGTCTCTGCCGCAGCGGTCGCCGCCCTCGGATGCAAGGCCAAGGAGGCCCCGCAAGCGAGCCTCCTGCGGGTCACCACCTCGGACTTCGCCTTCGACACACCCGATCAGGTTCAAGGCGGCCTCACCACCATCCGCCTCGTCAACAAGGGGCCTGGGCTGCACCATATCCAGTTGGTGAAGCTGGACTCGGGGAAAACCCTTCCCGAGTTCCTCGACGCGATGAAGGGTCCCCCGCCCGCCTGGGCGACGCTTGTCGGCGGGCCCAACGCCGCGGCGCCGGGGGACAGCACCACGGCGATCGTCTCCCTCGTCCCGGGCACCTACGCGATGATCTGTCTCATCCCCGGCACCGACGGGATGCCCCACTTCGCCAAGGGCATGGCGCGGATGATCAACGTGACCGGCCCCGCCCTGGCCACTCCAGACCCGACCGCCGACAACACGCTCAAGCTGGTCGAATACGGCTTCCAGTTCTCCTCGCCGCTCACCGCCGGCCATCACCTGATCCGGGTGGAAAACGCCGGACAGCAATGGCATGAGATAGTGCTGGTGAAGCTGGATCCGGGGAAGACCGGGATGGACTTCGCCACCTGGGCGGATAAGCAGGACGGAGCTCCTCCCGGCCAGATCCATGGCGGGATCACCGGCATTCTACCCGGCGCTCACGCCTTCATCGAGACCGATGTGTCTGCGGGCGACTACGCCCTGATGTGCTTCTTCCCGGATATGAAGGACGGAAAGCCGCACCTGGCCCACGGCATGATCACCGAGATCAAGGTGAGCTGAGCCCGGGGCGATCCATCCGGAAGCGGCTACTGGCCCTTCCGGCTCGCCGACCGCCGTCGCGGCTCCGACACAGCCCGTGACGTGCGGTCGGCGAAGCTTTTGACGGGGCGGTGAATCGGATCGGCGCCGATGGTGCCGACCAGCGTGGTGAGATACGCGGGGGCGCTCACCCGTTCCAGCTCGGCCCGAGCATGCTCCAGTCGTTCCGCGATGCCCAGCCTGCTGGCCTCGTCGCGATGCCCCGCCCGCGCCAGAAACTCGGTGAGACTCCGGCTGTTCTGCTCCCAGAGGGCGATGTCGCGCTGTTGCTTGGTGGCGAGTCGCTCGCGATACCAGTCGCTTCCCAGCAAGGCCTCCCGGGTGAACAGCGCGCGGATCTCCGGGTGGTGGGCATCTTTGCCGTTGTAGTGGCCCCGGGCCATGATGTGGAGCACCGCCTTGATCGGCGGGCAGGTATCCTCGATCGTGCCATCCGCGAAGTACGCCTCCGCCACCCGTTGGTGCGCCTCCACGATATTGTTCACCCCGTCGGCGAAGACGGCCAGGTCCTGCGCCTCCGGCCGGAGGATCTCCTCGGTGAACACCGCCGTGGGGTTGTCGAACACCCGCCCCATGTAGGTGCGCACGAACTTGGCTGTGATCCGGTACCCGAGCCGGCTCGCCAGCACCTTCCGGCCTTCATGGACGAAATCCTCGACCTGCTCCAGGTGCCCGGCCTCGATCAGCCGCTTGGGATCGCGTTCGTGGGGGAACAGGCGGCACCAGATCTCGGGGATCAGCAAGCTGATATCGTGATCCACCCGGTACCGCGGCCCGATGAATCCCGCCGCGGAGCTGAAGCCTGCGTACCCGGTGAGCAGCATCGAGACCAGGGCATTGTTGAGATCCGCCGTTGCGGCCAGGGCGTTGAACGGCCCCTTGGTGAGCGCTCCTTCCGAGCCCGCCCCGGTGGTGCTGGGCGACGTGCCGGTCAGGGAGCACACGTAGTCCATGAAGAGCTCCGGCAGCTCCTGATAGTGGATCGGCCCGTACACGCAGAGCGGGCGGATCCCCTCCTCCGGCGGGTTGTTGCGCCGGCCCGAGAGCACGCTGATCACCGGAAACAGGACCGGGGCGTGGAGCGGGAGTCGGCGGCTCAGCCGGGCGCCCATCTCCGCGACGTAACGG
>DASPUE010000329.1:0-2937 GCA_035623055.1 Gemmatimonadales bacterium | reverse complement strand
CTCCGCCGCCGGCGGCGATCGCCGCGCCGACCCCAGCCACACCGTCCAAGCCGACGCTCGAGTCGGAGGCGGAACGGATCTTCGGGCGTCCCTCGAGCAAGCTCGGCCCGGTGGCCGGCATGCGGGACAACCGGCCCTGGGAGAGCCCAGTGGATCTCAACTCCCGGGGCTGTTCGCTGCCGGAGGAGCCTCAGGACTCGACCCTGCCGGCGGGGATGGCTCGGGTGATGGGGCGGATCTATAACGAACGGACCGGAGAGCCACTCGCCAACGCCCGCCTGCAAATCGTCGGGACCCAGTACGGCGCCTTTAGCAACGAGCGAGGAGAGTACGCACTCTACTTCGACCGCCATCTGGTGGATCGATGCCGGTCGCAGTCGGTTCGGGTGACGGCTCCAGGGTACGAAGGGCGGGACGTGATCCTGTACGTGGGCGCGACGCCCAACGGCGACGTGCCGCTCCGGCGGTACTGAGCACGGCGAACCGCAAACGAGAGGGGCCGGCCAAGTGGCCGGCCCCTCTCTGTTCGTGCGAGTAGGCCGTCAGTTCGGCGCGTGCGTGGAGGAGACGCCGTAGAAGCGGTCGAATCCGATCGCCGGCCCGTTCACGCTGAAGCCGTAGTCGTTCTTCATCTTGGCGACCCACTGGCGGATGGAGCCCGGGAACGGGCTCTGCGCGGCGTGGCCGCCGAACGGATCGGTGTACCAGACCTCGGGGCCGTCGGCGTTGTCGAGATTGTTGTCGTTGATGTCGATGAACCGCCGCACCCCATTGAACATCGAGAGGGTGTCGTCGTAGGCGAGGCCGGTAAGCGCGCCGTTCTTGGTCGACTCGTCACACAGGTCGTTGGTACGATTGCGACTCGGATTGAGCGAGTCACACTCGGCGATGGGCCGGCCCGTGATACCCGCCACCGCCGGATCGTAGAAGCGGCTGGGCAGGAACACCTGGAAGTACGGATTGAAGCTGGCGAGGGTGTGCCCGTTGGATGCCCGGATCGAATTCGAGGTCTGCCAGCTCTCATGCAGGGCCCGATCGTAGTCAGCCTGCTGGCCGGCGCCGACATTCATAAACTGGTTGACGCAGGTGCGGTCGGGAATGAGCCGCTGCCCACCCCCATTGGGGGAGTTGGCCGGCACCGGCGCGGCCACATTCACCCTGGTCCCGTCGCAGGTCCGGGTGAACCCGCCGGGCGTCCCGATCGCCGACAGCAGCGTCACATGCATCTCGGTGCCGTCGCTGCACTGGATGTGGTAGGCGATCTCGTGGAGATTGTTGGTGAAGGCGTCCTTGGAGTGGGTGCCCTGGTGCAGCTTGGCGAGGACGCTGCAGGTCACGCTGAACAGGGCGCCGGTAACGCCATCGTTCCGCACGAACTGAGCGTCGTTCTCCCAGTCGATCTTGTGCCCGTAGTGATCCTCGTGCCGCACGTTCGCGGGATACCACGTCTCCAGCGCCTCATTGGCCAGCCCGAAGGGGATCGGGCCCACTTTCTCATACAGCTTGGAGCCCCGGGGATCCCGGCCATGCTCGTGGCCGAAGCTGCAGCCGGTGACGGGATCCACCGGCGGATGCCAGGTGTTGTAGCGCTTCCCGTCGGGACCGATCACGTAGTAGCTGTCGTGAATCGTCTTGCTGCAGGTGTCCATCGAATCCGGGGTCCAGATGCCGTACTGGACCGCGGGCCCGATCTCCCGGACCGGACCGAGACCCTGATACCCGCTATCGCTGCACCCGGCGAGGAGCACGGTGGGAGGCAGCAGCACAACCGCGACGGCGCGGTGAACGGCGAGACGAACACCCTTCATGGAAACCTCCAAACGAACGGCGGGCGCGGGCTCAATGCAGGGTGATGCCCACGCCCACCTGGATGAGACTCGTGTGTGCGGAGAGATCGGCGACACTGTCGTTGAAGCGGACGTCGGCGCCGCTGGTACCGAGGAAGTTGGCGAATGGGACCAGCGAGAGGGTCCGCCCGGCCCGGACCTCGTATCCGATGCCGATGGAGCCGGCGAGGGCCTGGGAGGACACCTTGTTCTGGCTGTCCTTGGCCGAGTACTGCGATACGCCGAGGCCGGTCTTGATGTAGAAGCCGCTGGCGCGCATCGGGTACATCAGCAGCACCGCCTGAACCGAGCCCAGCAGGAAGTCCACCCCGCTATCGGAGTGGTACCAGGCGGTGGCCTCGGCCCCGATCAGGAGCCTCGGGGTGATAGTGGTGCCGATCCGCAGGTAGCCCGACCCTCCGCCGTCCCGGCCCGCCTTGCAGATGGTGCAATCGAGCCGCGCCGAGCCCATTCCCACCCCGGCTCCGAGCCAGATGCCGTGCCGCACGGCGACGCTCTGCGCGGAGAGCGCCGAGGCGGACGAGACCAGCAGGGACGTGAGCAACACCACGCGGCATGACCAGCGCATGGACACTCCAGACCTTCGGTTGAATAGCGAAATGGGACAGGAACCCTCGGCAGAAGGTGCCGCAATCGGTGGTCGGATGCGGTGACCCGGGCCACAGGCGGCCCGTGACGTCTGGGAGGTCGGGGCTGGCCGAACAAAAAGGGCGGAGCGTCACCCCCAGCCGCTGGGTGACGCTCCGCCCACTCGAGGAAAGATGGCTAGTGCGTGGGGCCCGGGACCACCTGGCCGGTGCGCTCGTCGACGTAGCGGCGTGGCACCCGGATCACGTCGTTGACCAGCCAGAACCCGGTCGCCGCCTGACCGGCGCGGATGGCGGTCGAGGTTGCCAGGTTGAACGGATCGGCCGCGGTGGGATCCACCGTGTAGCCGAGGTCCGCCATGGACTCCACCGTGGTGAGGCTGAGCGGATGTACGGTGCCGCTGATGTACCCCGTCATCAGCTCGTCGTTGAACACCGTCTCCTTCCAGTGGGAGCGGGTGGTGCCGGCCACCCCGTTGTCCTCGACCGGTACCCTGGTGCCG
>DASPUE010000328.1:0-6744 GCA_035623055.1 Gemmatimonadales bacterium | reverse complement strand
TGGTTGATGGACGGTCGGGCCTTTCCATACGAGGCCCTGCTGATCGCCACCGGTGCGACCCCCGTCCGGCTTTCGCTACCCGGCGCCGGGGCCGACCGGGTGCATTATCTCAGGACGCTTGACGACTGTCGCAAGATCATTGCGTCCGCCGACCGGGCCGACACCGCCGTCCTCATCGGGTCCGGATTCATCGGCCTGGAGGCCGCGGCCGCACTCCGCACGCGCGGACTCGAGGTTCACATCGTCAGCCCCGATCGGGTGCCACTCGAGCGGGTGCTCGGCTCCACGCTCGGTACTCGGCTGCAACAGTTGCACGAGGCCCATGGAGTAGTCTTCCACCTCGGGCGCACGGTCACAGAGATCACCGAGCAGGCGGTTCGACTGCAGGATGGTTCGATCATTCCGGCCAAACTGGTCCTGGCCGCGATCGGGGTGCAGCCCAACACCGGGCTGGCGTCCCGGGCCGGACTGGTGCTCAACCGGGGAATCCAGGTAGATCGCTTCCTGGAAACCAGCGTCACAGGGGTCTTCGCCGCCGGCGACGTGGCGCGCTGGCCCGATCCCCGGACCGGCGAGGCGATTCGCTTCGAGCACTGGGTCACCGCCGAGCGGCAGGGCCAGACCGCGGCGCGCAATATGCTCGGTCGAGGAGAAGCCTTCGAGGCGATTCCCTTCTTCTGGACCCAGCAATACGACCAGCGCATCAATTACAGCGGCCACGCGCCGGCCTGGGACCGGCTGGACATCAGCGCTGGGCTTCCGCCGGACCAGTGGGAGCAGCGGTATTACCAGGGCGACGAGCTCATCGCGGTCGCCACGATCGGACGGGACAAAGTGAATCTCGCCGCGGAGCTGGAGCTCGAGCGCGGCATCGGCGCTCGCCGTCCAGGGAGGGCGAGCATGGGGGTGACTGTCCCGTCGGGCGGGGTCCGGTGATCGTCCGCCGCATACAGCTCCCCATCCGCGGCTTTGGAGCGGCTCCATCCCAGGCGACACTGGAAGTGGCGACCCTTTCGACCGGCGAACGATTCCGCCGTGGGGCGATGGCGCCGGTGTTCGGCTTCGGCGTGGCCCTGCTGGTCCTGCCGATTCCGATCGTGCACCTCGCGGTTCCGCCGTTCGCCATCATCGGCGGCATGGTCATGGGGGTGCGGCGCGCCTTTCAGAAGGAGATCATCACCTCGGCGCGCGGAACGTGCCCATTTTGCGGAACCGAACAGACCCTGGGGCTGAACGGCTCCCGCTACCGCCTGCCGCGCGACCTCAAGTGCCGTTCCTGCTCGCAGCTCCTCTCCCTCGAGCGGGAAGGTTGACCTGGCGGCCGAGCTGATCACGCCGCCGGGCCAGCGCCTGCCCGGAAAGAGGTTGGTCCTCCTCTGCCTCGCCGCGATCGCGGTGGCAGTCGGCGCCGGTCTCCTCGCTGAGGCACTCACTGCGCTCATCGCTCTGATCACCAACATCGCTTTCCACGGGCGGGTGGCCGTCGCCGATGCCACACCCCTCGGCCAACGCTGGGGCGTATGGGTGATCGTGGTGCCGGTGCTCGGGGCGCTGATCGTCGGAGTCATGGCGCGGTACGGCTCCCCCGCCATCCGCGGTCACGGGATTCCAGAGGTCATGGAGCGGATCCTGCTGCATGAGAGCCGGATCGCCCCTGGCATCACGATTCTCAAGCCGGTGAGCACCGCGATTTCGATCGGGACCGGAGGTCCCTTCGGGGCGGAGGGGCCGATCATCGCCAGCGGGGGCGCCCTTGGTTCGGTCGCGGGCCAGATCTTCCGCGTCACCGCCGATGAGCGAAAGACCCTGCTCGCAGCCGGCGCCGCCGCGGGCATGGCCGCGACGTTCGGGTCCCCGGTCGCCGCCACTCTGCTCGCGATCGAACTGCTGCTCTTCGAGTATCGCCCTGGATCGCTCGCCCCGGTGGCGATCGCATCCGCGACGGCAACGGCGGTCCGGTATCTCTTCCACGGCACGGCGCCGGTCTTTGGAATCCCGGGGGTCTTCGCGCCGCCGGGAGGTTGGGCACTCGCGGCGTACGTCGTGCTCGGCGCCATGGTGGGCTGGATGTCGGTGGAGGTCACCCGGGGGCTGTACCGGATCGAAGACCTGTTCGAGCGGCTGCCCATCCATTGGATGTGGTGGCCCGCGATCGGAGCTGTAGTAGTCGGGGTGGTTGGGTGGATCGAGCCACGCGTCTTCGGTGTCGGCTATCAGAACATCACCGGGATTCTGGCCGGGCAGCTGGTGGGGTGGGCCCTGTTCGCCCTGGTCACACTCAAATGCATCGCATGGATGGTCGCGCTGGGCAGTGGGACCGCAGGGGGAACCCTGGCGCCGCTGTTTACTATCGGCGGGGGAGCGGGCTCGCTTCTCGCCGCGCTCGGCGCGCTCGCACTTCCGGCTCTGGGCCTCGACCCGAGGATCGGGGCGCTGGTCGGCATGGCCGCGATGTTCACCGGCGCCTCCCGCGCCTTGCTCGCCTCGGTGGTCTTCGCCTTTGAGACGACGCGTCAACCCCTCGGGTTGCTTCCGCTTCTCGCCGGCTGCACCGGGGGCTATCTCATTTCCCTGCTCCGCATGCAGAGCACCATCATGACCGAACGGCTCCTGCGCCGCGGCGTGCCGGTGATCACCGAATACACAGTGGATCACCTGGCGCAGACGGCCGCGGGAGAAAGGGCCTCCCGCCAAGTCGTCGCCCTTTCCGCAGGTCAGTCGCTGTCCGAGACGCGGGCGTGGCTGGCAGGAGGCGGGCCCGGCTCGTCACACCAAGGCTTTCCCGTGGTGGACGCTGCGGGAGCGGTTGTCGGGGTGCTGACTCGGCGCGATCTCCTCGACAAGAATCAGGAGGAGGCCAGGTCAATCGGTGAGCTGATCCGGCGAAGTCCGGTGGTCGCGTTCGAGGCGAGTACGCTTCGGGAGGTGGCGGATCTGATGGTCACCCACCAGGTCGGCCGAGTCCCGCTGATCGCAAGCGATGGCAGCCGCCGCGTGATCGGGATCGTCAGCCGCAGCGACCTCCTCGCGGCCCACGAACGGCGGCTGGATGCGGCCCGTCCCGCCGGTGCGACGCTGCTATCGCAATGGGGGCTCAGCCGCCCCGAGCCCAAGTGAGTGGGAACGACCACTACCGCTCGTAGGGGTCCCCGACCTTCTTGAGCCCCGTCACACCCTTCCCCGTCGCCACTTCCCGCTCCACCCGCTTGCCTAGCTGGGCTGAGAAGAAAGCGAGAACATTATCGGGATGGGTGCGCCGAGTGGCGTGGAGCGCGCGCCGCACATCGTCTTCGCGGCGGCCATCGATCAGTGCCTCGATCCGCGCCGCGGTGATCGCGGAATCCAGCGCGCGGAGTTGGCGGGCCACCGCCTGCGCGAAGGGGAGATCAGGGCTCGGAGGAAAGCGTTCGACACCCACCCGGCCCGCCATCACTGCCGGCCGCGGGAACCGCAGGAAGAGCGGTTGGGTGAAGTGCGGATGCCGTACCATCAATTCGCCCTTCGGCAGCGCCGCCAGCTTTGCCTTGGTCGCCGGGCTCAAGGTCGCATAGCCCGGCGTGGCGATCTCGTCCATGTCCATGCGACCGAACAGTGCCGTCCCCGCGTTGCCCACCACCCGACGCAGCACTTGGGAGCGGAATTGCTGGGCTGAGAACAGCACCAGCCCGAGATAGCGGCCCCGCTCGGAAAGGTCGAGCAGCATGCGACGCACGTAGGTGTCCTGCCCATCGGACGGCGCGTACTTGTTGAGCTCATCCACAAAGACCACGACATGATCCACCCCCAGGTCGCGGCGCTCGAGGTGCTCCCGCAGCTTGGAGACAATTCGGGCAAAGACCAGATCCTGGACCAGCGGATCGAGGCCGGCGACGTCGACCACGTGGAGACTTCGATCGGGCATGCGACCCCAGGGAAGGTCGCTCGCCTGGCCGTCGTCGGTCACCAGTCCCTTGGCGCGAACGCTGATGTTGCCGAGCCGGTTGCGCACCTTGCGGATGGTGGCCATGTGGTGGTTGCGCCAGACCTCGCTGCCCTTCGACTGGACTTCCATGAACTCGAAGATCCTGCGGAAGAAGTCCTCGAGATCGGCGAAGCTCCGGACCTCGAGCGGCTGATCCGACAAGGTGACATCGTGGAACGAGCGGCCCACCACCCGTTCGGCGAGGAAATCGATGAACGCCCCGGCCTTGGCGTCCACGTCATCCTTATTAAGGAGGACCTCGGCATAATCGAGGACCTCACGCAGGCCCCAGACCAGCGGGACCGTGTTACCGGCCAGTGACTCGTGGGTGCGCAAGGTATTCAGGTTGATGCCGTCCGGCTTGTAGGGGGCATAGTACCGGACCTCCCTGAACGGCTCCGCCGCGAGTCCCAACCTCTGATACAGGCGCCGGTCCTGATCGCTCAACTCCCCGGGCTGGTCGAGAAAGCAGAGATCGGGGCCCTTCACGTTGAAGCAGACTGCCGCCACACTCCCCTTCTGCGCCGGAAAGGTCTGGAAGATGCTCGACAGGAGGAAAGCCACCGCACTGGTCTTGGTGGCGAGCCCGGAGACGCCGGTGATGTTGACATGTGCGGCCTCGGGACCGAGCAGAAAATCGGCATCCAAGTAGATCGGCGACTCCAACCCGCCGGCCGCGTAGACTCCCACCGGAATCCCGGTGGATCGTCCCGGTTGAGTGAAGGCATCCATGCGGAGGGCAGTGATCACGTCCGCGTCCCCGGCGAGATGGACCTCGCCGAGCGGAACGGGCTGGAGCGGTTCCTCGGGGATCTGGCGGAGGACGGCGGCCGAGTAGAGCCGGATCTCGGACCGCTCGGTGGGCGCGTGTGCGGCGGCCGCGGGGTCGCCGTCGGCGCCGATCACATCATGGATCGGCGTCAGCAGGTCCGAGTAGGCGAACCCGTCGGTGACGATGCCGAGTACCTGGCGCCCCGGAGTATCCACGCGGACGATCGCTCCGATCCCGACGGGGGACTCGCGCGCGGTCCAGAAGTGGAACTGATGCGGAGTGGAAGGCTTGAGCTCCGTCGCGACCACACGGCCGATGAGCGAGCTGGCGGACATGACAGAAACCTAAGCGGTGCGCGCCTTCATCGTTCGCCGCTCGCCCTCAGGTACTCCTCGACAGCCCGAATCCCGTAGAGCAGTCTGTCCCACCGCGGGTCGGGGGTGGAGACCGGCGCGCGTTCGGCGAGGAGCCACCGCGAGAGTTGATCGGCCAGAGCCAGCGTCTCGGCGGTTGGCGCAGCCTCGACCCGGATCAGCCCGTGCAGCAGGTCCTTCCCCTCCCAAGGCCAGAGCCGAAGCGCCCACGAATAGACCGGCGCGACCTGATGGCCTGCCGGCTGGAATACTGGAGAGCGGTAACCGGCGGGGAGCCGGAGATACTGCTCCAGGTCCCGATCGGAGAACGGTAGGGTGGCGTGGCTTTTCGAGATGCCGACCATGCGGGGGTCGGAGGCCCACTGCAGACTCTCGCCGAGGGAGCCGTCCACGATGAGCCAGGCACCTGAGGCCGAGCGATAGCGGCGGCCGACCTCCACCTCCAGCCGTCCCCGCTCGGTATCGACTTCGCGCCGTGCCAGTTGAAAGTCGTGAACCGGATGGGCGGGTTCGTCTTCCGGAAGCGCGACGGCGATGTGGCCCTCGAGGATGCCATCCAGCCGGCTCAACACGGCGGGCCGGGCGATGACCAATCGACGGCGCGCCACCTCGGCCACATGGAGCTGACGGTCACGCCGTTCCAGCACGCCGGCCGCGATCTCGGCTACCACGACGGGGCTCGCTCCCGCGTAGGCCATGACCTCATAGCGCTGGGTGCCGTCCAGAAACGCCAGCGTACCCGGCCACGGCTCGGCGGCGCCGACCGCGTGCCCGGAGATCGGCAGGTCCTCCAGCAAACGGGCCGGACGGATGGTCGCCTCTTCCGCCCGGCCTTCGCTTGCCGCCGGAATCCAGGTCGCGGGCGTGAACCCGCAGGCGGCGACGGCGCGTCGCAGCCTGGTCCAACTGCGCGTCGACATCCTAGGCTGCCTTCGCTCCCAGCTTTCGAATGAGCGCGAAGACCCGCTCGAGCGCCGTCTCCAGCTCCTTGTCCGAGGCCGCATAACTCATGCGGACCCAACGATCGTCGCCGAAGGCCCCGCCCGGCACCATCGCGACGCCGGCGGCCATCGCCTGATCGCAGAACCCGGTGCCCGTACAGTCGTGGCCGGGGGTTACTCCATCCACACGGAAGAAGAAGTAGAAGGCCCCGGTCGGCTCGACGAACTCGACTCCCGGCGCCTCGGTCCGGAACCGTTCCACCACCCGGTCCCGCCGGCGCCGGAACGCCGCGACCATCTTCTGCACGTCCTTTTCCACGCCCTCATCGGTGAACGCGGTCGCGGCAGCCCACTGCGCCGGGTGGTTGGCGCCGGTGGTGGTCTGCGACTGGAGCGCCGCCATCGCCTTGGCCACCGGCATCGGGGCATACGCCGCTCCGATGCGCCAGCCGGTCATGGCGTAGGCCTTCGCCGCTCCATAGATCAGCACCAGGCGCTCGAGGTACTCATCCGGCAGGTCCAGAAACGACGCAGCGGGGCCATTGCCGTAGTAGATCCGCCGGTAGATCTCATCCGCGACGATCCAGATCCCGCGCTGGCGCGCCCACTCCGCGATCGCCTTGATCTCGGACGCGGTATAGGTGGCCCCGGTGGGGTTACAGGGGGAGCAGATGATCAACCCCTTCACCAGCTTGT
>DASPUE010000327.1:0-5731 GCA_035623055.1 Gemmatimonadales bacterium | reverse complement strand
GGCCCGGAACCACCACGCTCCAGTTTGCCGCCCGGGGGTTCCTGCCCAAGGGCTGGACCATCGAAGTCATCCCCGGCACGGTCTCGCTCGGCCGCCCCCGGTTTGCGCTGCGCTCGGGAGAGAAGGCCGCGCTCAAGCCCTCGTACGTCGACTCGGCCGGGGTTCCGCTCCTGCCGGCGAATGGCCTTTCCTGGGTGACCAGCAACGCCAACGTCGCTCGCGTCAAGCCGGACGGTACGGTCGAGGCAGTGGCGCCCGGTCGCGCGGTCATTACCGCACAGACTCCCGGCGGTGAACCGGCGTCCGCCACCGTGTTCGTCACCGGCGACCTGCTGCTCGCCTCCACGCGGGGCGGACGATTCGGCATCTATTCCATTCTGGCGAGTCAGCCGGAGAGCTTCTACCCACTGATCGCCGACAGCTCGGCGAACAATATCGATGCGAGCTACTCGCCCGACCGGACGCGGGTGGTCTTCTCGTCGGACCGCTTCGGCGCAGGCAACTATGACATCTTCGTGGCTGAGGCCGATGGCCGGGACCCAGTCCGCCTGACCACCGAACCCGGGCTGGATATCAGTCCCATCTGGACGCCGGATGGCGCGCACATCGTGTTCGTCTCGACGCGGAGCGGGACTCGGCAGATATACGCCATGCGCGCGGATGGCCGCGACGTCCGCCAACTCACCAGTCTCCCGGGTGGCGGCGAGGAGCCGGCCGTCTCTCCGGATGGGAAGTCGGTCGCGTTTACCGGCTATCCCGCGGGACGCGATGGCCAGTCGGACATCTACGTGGTGGGGATCGACGGAGGGACGCCGCGGGCGGTGACCAGCACATCCGACCGCCGTGAAATCCGGCCGTCCTATCTGCCCAACGGCGATTTGACCTGGGTGGCGGTCCGGTCGGACAAGCGTGAGCCCGACCAACTCCTGCGACTTCCCGCGACTGGTGGGAATCCGGTGGCCCTGGTGACGACCGACCTGACCATCTCCGACTACGCGGTAGCGCCCGACGGCAGTCGCCTTGTCTGGGTATCCAGCCAACCGGTCGAACGCGGCCGCACTGGCCTCGAATTCGGCCTCGAATGGCGGGTGCTCGGAAGCGCCACAGGGACCGGCGTTCGGCTCGTGCCCGGCGAGCGAATCACCAGCCCCGCGTTCTAGCTCCACTTCCTGCTTCTCTCGCCGCGCGATACCCTGGCCTCGACGCCGCGGTATCGCGCGGAATCGCATTGCCTCCCCCACATCTGACAGCGCGCCGTCGAGTGGCCGCGGCTATCTTCTCCCTCGAACCTGACGGCGGGCGAGCCGTCCTGCTCGAGGTGGACGCATGCGCGAACTCTGGGAACGGCTGGTGACTGGCTGGGGGGCCCTGACTGAGGTACTGCCCGGCCTGCTCGCGGCGGCCGCCATCATGCTGGCCGGCTATCTCGTTGCCCGCCAGCTCAACCGGTGGACCGATCGGACGCTACAACGCCTGGAATTCAAGCGGCTCGCCGACGTGGGCGGGCTCACCGAGGCGGTGGGCCGGGTCCGGATGGATCCGGTGCGGGCCGTCGGCAAGCTGATTTTCTGGCTCACGATGCTGGTGGTGGTGCTGCTGGCAAGCTCGGCACTCGGGCTGGAGAACGTGCGCGAGATGTTCGCCCGGATGCTCTCGTTCATCCCGACCCTGATTTCCGGGACGGTGATCATCATCCTGGGCATGATCATCGGGGAGTTCGTCCGGGCGCTGATCATCGCGTCGGCCGGCGGTGTAGAGGGCGTCGTCACCGTGGCCAAGCTCACCAAGGGCGTCATGGTGATGATCGCGTTCTTCATGGCGCTGCAGCAGGTGGGCGTGAGCGAGGAGATCGTCACTGCCGCATTCACCCTCGTGCTGGGCTCGATCGCGCTGGCAGCGGGGCTCGCCTTCGGGCTTGGCAACCGGGACCTGGCCGGAGAGGTCACCCGCCGCTGGTATGAGGAGGGCCTGCGCCGCAACCGCCGGAAGACGGACCCGGCTCAGCCGGAGGACGAAGGAGAGCGGTAAGGCGAGGGGTGAGCGGCCGTGCCGTTCACCCCCTGAGTCCATTCACCTGGCTTGGCTCGCCTGCTCCTTGACGACGAACCGGCCGACCTTCTGACCGCCGTCCCCGTCCCGCAGGATCACATACACCCGGCCGTCGGGACCGAAGCCCGCGACCGAGCTCGCCTTGGGGAACTGGACCGCACCGATTTCCCGCCCATCCCGCCCGACGATGTCCCAGACCGGCACCGAGTCGCCGAACGCCCTGGAGCGCTCCAACCACACCTGGCCCGCCGGGTTGGTGACGCCCGAGGTGAAGGGTGCCTTCTCCTCCGCGAACGGATAGGAGAGTTCGACGCCGGCCGGGGCCCCCATGCGCGACATCTGCTGCCGCAGCTTGGTGAGGAAGGCGTCCTTCTCCTCCTGCGTGACCGGGATTCTGGTGAAATCCCGCGAGGATCCGCGAGACAGCTTCCCGTCGGGCGAGCGCCAGTCCACGGCGTTGTTCGTTCCGCGGGCGATCCACATCGAGCCATCGGGCAGGACGCCGAAGATGTCGCGCACCGCGAAAATGGTAGACACCATTTTCATCTGTTCGCCGAACTGCCCGCGCCCCCAAGGTGGCAAGCGAAGCTTTGCGACGGTGTCGGCGATGGTATCCCCCCGGGGAACCCGCAGCACGCTCATGCTGTCGAAGGCTAACTCCTGTCCCGGCTCGAGCCCGCCGAGCACGCTCCGCACGTCCTCTTTATACGAGTTGCCCCGCGCGTCGATGTTGATCGCCAGGTTGTGTCCGCCGATGCCGTCGTGCCCCAGCAGGCCCAGGTATTTCCCCTGCTCATTCCAGAGCGTGGTGCGGGCCGCGGCGTAGTCGATCAGCGCCACGGTGTCCCCGCTCAGGTGGACGACATACCCCGGGAGTTTGTGTTTGCCGGGCGCCGGATCGTTGGGCGGAATGCTGTCCGCGTGTACGCCAACCGGCGTCGTCTCGCCGGTCTTCATGTCCGCGAACACGAAGGTCTTGTCGCTGAGCTCTGTCAGCGCGACCCGGCCGTCACTCAATTCGATGACATTTCCCACCTGGTGGAAGGTGCGATCCAGCACCGCCTCCGGCTTGTCCATGACCACCACGGGAGACGGTGGCTTCCGGCATGCCCCCAGCGCAACGGTGCCTGCAACGGCCGCGATCTCCCAGCGCCTGACAATCATCATTCTCACTCCACGGTCACCGCGAAAAAAGGTTAGGTCCTGCCGGCGCCGGTATCCGCCGGCAGGCGGAACAGCAGCAATCGCACCCCGGCGGCAAACGGCTCGCCGACGAGAGCGTACCCGCCACCGAGCGCCAGGATCCGTCCCAGGCCGGGGTGGCTCGCCAGGCCGAGGAGCCGGCCGGCCCGGTCGATGATCTGATAATCGCGCAGGGTGTCCCCAATCGCGCGGCTCTTCACCAGCCAGAGTCGAGCATCCGGGGCCGCCACCGCGGTCTCGAACGCCGGCTTGATCGCCGCGAAAGGGATCTGCGACACCGTGGGGCGAAGGCCCGGGTCGAACCGATTCAGGAACAGGTCCCGGTCATTCTCCGTCACCGGGAGCACCCGGTCGGGGAGCTGATCCCCGATGGTCACCTTGCCGGCTGGGTCGCGCCAGTCCACCCGGTTCTGGGTTATGCGCGCGATCCACAGCGACCCGTCCGGCAGCACGCCCCATCGGTCCTGGCCCGAGAGCAACCGCCGCTCCAGCCGCCGGCGTCCGTCGCTTACCACTTCCACCAGGTCGAATGGCGCGAGCCGGCCGATCGTATCGGCCCGGCTCAGGTCCGGTGTCGTACGCAGCACGACGCCGGAATCGAGGTTACCACGCCCGTCTGGGCCGGGGGCCGGCCGCAACTCCAGGTACCACCGGCCCGCCAGGTCGCGCGCCTTGGGGAGCGCCCCGCGGTAGGCATCCAGCGCGGGAACATCGCTCCCCATGGTCCCCGCGAGCGACCAGATCGTCTCCCGCCGCCTGAACCAGTCCGCGACGTATACCGAGTCGCCGGCCCGAAACAGATGAAACGGCTGCGCGATCTCCTTCGCCATCGCCCCGCCGAACCGGGAAAGGGCGCGGCGCCCGAAATCCGCCACCGCCAGGGCCCGGTCTTGCGGGGCGATCACCGCCCAGCGTTGTCCCCCGAGCCACACCGCATCGGTGATCTCGCCGTAGGGGGTGATCACCGTGTCCAGCGGCGTAGTGAGCCGAATGATGTTCGCCGGTGCGCCGGGTCGGCCGCACGCGGCCATGGCCGCCAGACCGACGAGGAGCGCGACCCGGGCCACGCCGCCACGGTGGCCTGAAGCAGAGGGGACATGCGGCATGGGGCGGGAAATGTAATGCCGCCGAAGCCTGGGGATGGCTCAGGGTTGATCCGCGGTTGACGGTCGCGGGCTATCCTCGGCGACATGCACGGGGTCATGGCGAACTGGGGCCGGCGGCTGTCCATCGTGCTGTGCTTCGTAGCGTGTCACGCCCCCCAACTGCTCGACGTTCCACTCTCCGATGGACGGACCCTCGAGACCTTCGTGGCCGGCCGCGACTCCGTCACACTCCTCCTCTACGACCCCGCCGACGGCCTCGCCTCCGATCACGGCCTGACCGGTCAACTCGAAGCCTGGCGACACATCCCGGGGCGGGTAGTCCTCGTCCTTACCCGGGCTCCGGATCCCGATGAGGAGAATCGCCTGGAGTCGCTCGGCATCCATGCCGACGGGACCATCGACGCTTCCTGGCGGTATGCCAACCTTCCTCATCCGGCACGATATCTCTACGTCGCGGGCGTGCCAGTGAAGGCGCAGGGAGTCACCCCCTAACTTGCAGTGGGGTCAGCGCTTGGAGATCTGAGCCCGAACCGCCTGACCCAGACTCTCCTGGGGTTCTCGGGCCCGGGATTCATGAGACGACCGCCTGCCCAGGAAGGGCACGGGGTTCCGCTGCAGCGACCTCAACGTTCGGGTCGCACGGCACGTAAAGGGGAGTATGATCCGGCCGATCTGCTCCCTTACATCGCGCCGCCAGCTCCTGCCGCTCCTCCTAGTGGCCGCGTTGGCGTGTACCCCCTCTCCACCGGGCGTGAGTGGTGCTCCCGCGACGTCACCGGGACCCAACCGTGCGTGGAATCCTCCGCCCGGGCTCGCTTCCCACGCGCCGGACACCGCCGCCACAAAGGCGGAAATCCCGACCGACATCGAAGCCCGCCTCGCCAAGCTGACATTGACCGACCTGGTCGATCTCGCCCTCCGCAACAACCCGAGCACCCGCCTCTCGTGGTCGCAGGCGCGGGAGGCGGCGGCGTTGTATGGAGCGAGTCGGGGGGCGTGGTTCCCCACTCTCGACCTGCAGGGCTCGTTCACCCGGCTCAAGACCGTAGCGTCGCAGGGCCGGAGCGCCGTACTGCAGAATACCTACGGTCCGGCGCTGAACGTCTCTTGGCTGTTGTTCGACATCGGCGGACGGACGGGGCAGCAGGAACTGTCGCGGCAGGCGCTGATCGCGGCCAACTGGCAGCACAACGCAACCCTGCAGAACGTGGTGCTGCTGGTGCAGTCCGCCTATTTCAACTACGTCGCGCAGAAGGCGCTGCTCGAGGCGCAGCGCATCTCGCTGGCGGAGGCGGACACCAACCTGCAGGCCGCCGAGGAGCGGCGGAAGGTTGGGGTGGCGACGATCGCCGATGTGCTGCAGGCGCGGACGG
>DASPUE010000326.1:0-9294 GCA_035623055.1 Gemmatimonadales bacterium | reverse complement strand
CGGAGCGCGTGGCGCGCCTCGTCGCGAGCGGAGACCCAGCCGTCGGCGGCGTCGCGAGAGAGTGCCGTGGCCTTGCCACGGATGAGACGACGGGTGTGCTCGCCGGCCGCGGGCGCCAGCAACAGCGCGACACCCGCCCCGACGACTGCACCGAGCAGCAGACCGGTCAGAAAGCTGGTGCCATCCCAGCGCCGTTCGGACTCGTCGAGGGACTCCATCATTCCTTCGGGGTCTGTGCGATCGCTGACCATACCCCCTCCTTGTCCCGGGGAAGGTACCCCCGCTTGACCCCCCTCCGCCACGCCGCGACAATTCGGCAACCTCGACAGGAAGACCATGACCGACCAATCCGCGACCCCCGAGGAGGTGGAGCGCCTGCAGGCGCGCATCCGCGAGCTGGAGCATGAGCGGAAGCACCTCCTGGCCGTCCTGGAGATCCTGCAGGAAGTTGCCGGCTCACTGCATTTCGTGGACATCATGCAGTCGATCGCCCGACGCCTGGGAGAGGCCTTCGGCCTCGATCGTTGCTCGATCTTCCTGGCCGAGCGGGATGGCAAGACGGCCCGCCTGGTCGCGAGCTTCGAGGATCCGAGCATCCGCAACTATGTCGTGGACCTGGACCGTTATCCGGAAATCCGCCGGGCGCTGACCGAGGGAACCCCGGTGTACATCCCGGACGTCGAGCTCGACCTCACGCTGGCGCATCTCAAGGGCACCTTCGATTCGCGGCGGGTCCGCTCTATCACGGTGGTGCCGATCACCTGGAGGCGGGTGGCCATCGGCGCCATCTTCCTGCGGAGCTTCCGGGACAGCCCTCCCTTCACCGAATCGGACGTTCGCTTCTGCCAGGTTGTCGCGAGCCTCACGGCCAAGGCGCTCCGCAACGCCCATCGCTTCGAGAAACTGCAACAGCGCGTGGGGGGCGGTGAGCCCGCGGGGTTGCGAGCGGTCGAACGTGAGCGGGTAGCGCTCATCGGATTCCTGCGGCGCCTGCTGGATGAGTTCGCCGCCCGGGAAGGGCCGTGGAGCGAGGGGATCCTGGCCCGAGCCAGCGCGGATGAGATCGAGCGGCTGGTGGGTGTGGCGCTCACCGTGCTCCAGCAGGAGGCGGCGGCCAGATAGTCCGGAGACCGGGTCGCGTCGGCGCGGCCCGCTGGCACCCACCCGGGACCCCGCACTCCGTTCATGACTCCACAAGCCGAAGCCGCCAAGCTCCGCGCCCAGATCGACGAAGCGAATCGCGCCTACTACGTCCTCGACACGCCGATCATGTCGGACGCCGAGTTCGATCGGCTGTTCCATCGGCTCAAGGCGCTTGAAGAAGCACACCCCGATCTTCGCCTTCCCGACAGTCCGACCCAACGGGTCGGCGCTGAGCCCGCGACTGCCCTCGCCAAGCACACTCACCTCCGCCGCATGGTTTCCCTGGCCAATGCCTTCACACCGGAGGAGTTGGAGGCGTGGGAGGCGCGCAACGCGCGGATCACTCCCGACGCGCGGACCGGGGGATACACCACCGAGATCAAGATCGATGGCGCCGCGGTCAGCCTGACCTACGGCGAGGGACGGTTGCTGGTGGGCGCGACCCGGGGGAACGGGGCGATCGGCGAAGTCATCACCGCGAACCTGAAGACGATTCCGGACATTCCCCTCGTCCTCAAGGGCAATGCCTACCCCGCCATGATGGAGGTGCGGGGCGAAGTCTACCTCTCGCAGAAGGCGTTCCAGCGCCTGAATCTGGACCGTGAGGCCGAAGGGGAGGCGCTGTTCGCGAACCCGCGGAATGCGGCCGCCGGAAGCCTGCGGCAACTCGATCCACGCATGACGCGCAAGCGGCGCCTTCGGATGTTCGCCTTCCACGTCGAGGTGATCGAGGGATCTCTCCAGGCTACCCATCAGTGGGAGGTGCTCGAGCAACTCGCCGGGTGGGGGTTCCAGGTGGAGCCGCACCGGGCCCGTCACCGGGACCTTGCGTCGGTACAGGAAAAGATCCGCGAATACGAGAACGTCATCCCCACCCTGCCCTTCGGTGCAGACGGCGTCGTGATCAAGGTGGATCGGCTGGCCCTCCACGAAGAGCTCGGAATCGTAGGGGATCGCGAGCCCCGGTGGGCTATCGCCCGCAAGTTCGCCCCCGAGGTCGCGGTGACCAGGCTGCTGGATATCCAGCTGAACGTGGGACGCACCGGCGCGATCAATCCGTTCGCAGTCCTGGAGCCGGTGGAAGTGGGCGGCGTGACGGTCTCCAGCGCAACCCTGCACAACGAGGATCTCATCGAGGCGCGAGATATCCGGATCGGCGACTGGGTGGAGGTAACCCGCGCCGGAGAGGTCATTCCCCAGGTCCTCGGTCCGCTCCGCGAGCGGCGCACTGGAGCGGAAACCGCCTTCCAGATGCCGCCTGACTGCCCTCGGTGCGGCACTCCGCTGGTCCGGCCGGAGGGGGAAGCCATTCGCTTCTGTCCCAACTCCGACTGTCCCGGTCGGGTCCTCGAAGGGATCGTGCACTTCGCTTCGCGGGAGGCAATGGATATCCGCGGACTCGGGTATGAGCGGGTGCGCCAGCTGCTCGACCAGCGGCTCATCGCGAACGTCGCGGACCTGTATGACCTGACGGTCGAGCAGCTGGTCGAGCTGGAGCGCTTCGGAGAGCAGTCTGCGGGTCAGCTGGTAGCGGCGATCGCGGCCTCCAAGACTCGGCCGCTGTCGCTGGTGCTCTTCGCGCTCGGCGTTCGACACGTCGGCCGGACCGTTGCCCAGGTGTTGGCGCGGCGGTTTGGCACCATGGAGTCGCTCGCCGAGGCGACCCAGGAGGAGATCGAGGCAGTGCCGGGGGTGGGACCGGTGATCGCCGAGGCGGTGGCCGAATACTTTCGCTCGAGGACGGGGCGGGAGCTGATCGACCGGCTCGCACGCGCCGGCGTCACGATGAGCGAGCCGCGTACGGTGAGCGGAGAGGGCCCGTTGGCCGGAAAGAGTTATGTCGTGACCGGGACCCTTCCGACCCTCAGTCGCCAGCAGGCCACGGACCTGATCGAGCAGGCCGGAGGCCGGGTCACCGGAAGCGTCAGCCGGAAAACCGATGCAGTGGTGGCGGGGAGCGACCCCGGCAGCAAGCTCGACAAGGCAAAGTCGCTGGGCGTCGAGATCCTCGACGAGGAGGAACTACTGCGCCGAGTGCGCGGCTAGTACTTGCCCGGGTATCCTGGCTCCCCTAACCTTCGATAACCTCTCGGAGCGATCGTATGCCGGTGACCACCGCCGCCGCGCCCCAGCACACCTTCCTCATCAGTCATCGGAGCCTTCAGCACCTTCGCCTCGCCCTGGAGCGAGACGCGGGGGCGCAGGCGGCCGCCTGGTTGCAGGAGGCGGGGTTCGCCGGAGGCGAGGCGATGTACCAGGTCTATGCGGATTGGCTGGCGGGGCGCTTCTCCGTGGACCGTCCCGCGGCGCTGGATGTGCGCCACCTCGGCGAGACCATGTCAGCGTTCTTTCAGGAATTCGGGTGGGGATCGGTGGAGGTCTCGCCCATCACCCCGGCGGTGATCGCCATCGATTCCAGCGACTGGTGGGAGGCAGACGCGAGCTCCGGGGCGCAGTATCCGTCCTGCCATCTCTCGTCCGGACTGCTGGCGGAGTTTCTCAGTCGGGTCTCCGAAACCACCCTCGCCGTCATGGAGGTCGAGTGCCGATCCCGAGGGGACGCCCGCTGCCGGTTTCTCGCCGGCGCGCCGGAGACGTTGCAGATCCTCTATGGGCGCATGGCAGAGGGGTCCGACTATATGGGCGCACTGGGGACAGGCCGATAGCCGATGTGCGCGTATAACGTCCGCCAGAATCGCCGCGTGGACCACGATCCCGCGACGGGGGAAGAACGGGTCCAGAACCGGATGCGGGAGATCGGCATCTGGGCGCTGGGTATCGCCGTGATGTATGCCGTATACTGGCTGGTCCGTCGCTTCCTCTTTTAGAACACCGACACGCCGTCCACAACGATGGGCGGCGCCGACCGACTCCCAACCCAGAGCGCATCCCGCCCCACCGCCAGTACCCGATTGAGCAGATCGTGGGCATTGCCGGCCACCGTCAGTTCCGGTGCCAGCCCCACGATCTCTCCGCCGCTCACCCGCCATGCCAGCGGCGCCGCGGAGGCGAAGGTGCCGCCCAGGACATTTCCGGGTCCAATGCCAGACAGCCGCTCCAGAACCAGGCCGTCGCCGACCGCGAGAAGCAGATCATCCCATGAGGCGTCGCCCGCCTCGAGCATGAGGTTGCTGTACATCGGTTGAGGCTTTCCGAAGGTCGAGCGCCGCCCGTGCCCGGTCGGCGCCGCTCCCACCCGACTGGCCGTCTCCAGATCGTAGATCAGCCCCTCGACGACCCCCTCCCGCACCAGCGTCAGCAGTCGGCTGGGCACGGCCTCGTCGTCGATGGGGCGGGAACCAGGGCGTCCATCCACAAGCGGATCGTCAGTGATGGAAATCAACTTGCTGTACGCCCGTGAGCCGCGCTGCAGGGTCACCGGCGAGTGGGACTGCAGCGCCGTCTTGCCCGAAAGGGCTTGCTCCACCGGCAGGAGCAGCGCCGCGACCGCATCCGGCAGGAACAGGACCCGCTGTCGACCGGGAGCGGCTTCGGCGCTGCGTTCGGCCCAAGCCAGTCGCTGTCGCACCGCCGCCACCAGGTGCTCCATTTCGGCGAGCGTCGGGAGATCGGCGCCGGAGAGACGCGCCTGCATGGAGATGCGGCGGCCGTCACGAATCCGGCTCGCGCTGACACTGAGGCTGACGAGCGAAACATCATAGCTCGCGTCGACGCCGCGGCTGTTGGCGACCCGCACCGACCCGACCGATCGTTCCAGCGTCAGGGCCAGTTCCGCGTGCTCCGCCGCCAGTCGGTCGCGAATCAGGTGACAGAGGGCGGCGAGCTCGGCAATCGAAGCCGCCGAGGCACGGGGGACGTGCGTGGCCACGGCGGGGAGCGGGGCGGCGACGGGGAGCGACAGGACCGTCGGTTCGCCCAGAGCGGCCGAACTGATCGCCCGGTCCAGGAGTTCCTCCGGCGGACCGCCGACGGCCCCGGCGACGCCCATCCGGCCATCTGCGATGACTCGGAGGTTGATACCCTGGGAAGTCGCGGTCGACGCGGCGGCGATCTCCCCGTTGGCGACCTCCAGCGTGGTCGTCTCGTCGGTCTTGAGCGTGGCATCAGCCTGCGAAGCCCGGCGGCTGGCCCGCTCCAGCAGCGGAGCGATCACGCGGTCTCCCCGCCCACCTGCAGCCCATCGATCCGCACATGAGGCGCCCCCTCGCACACCGGGATCCGCCCGGACGCGCCGCGGGCGCAGGCAGTCCCGAGCTGGTTCCACCGGAAGTCTCCCGCCACGGCGTCGACTCGTTGCAGGGTCTCGGCGAGATCGCCGGCCAGGACTACTGGACGGGCCAGCTCGGTGAGCTGGCCATCACGAATGATCTGGGTATGGCCCGTGCGCAGGGTGAAGCCGTCGTGATCGAGGTCGCCGCCCATTGCGTCACAGCAATACAGCCCGTAACGGATTCCCCGGATCAGCTCCTCTGGCGTTCCCCGGCCGTTCGCCACGTAGGTATTGGTGAGCCTGGCCTCGGGGACGTGGCGGAAGGATGCGGCCCGGGCATTGCCGGTGGGCCGGGTTCCCTCCCGACCCGCCGTGGCCCGCGTGTGCAGGCGTCCGATCAGCACGCCGTGCTGTACCAGCAGCGTGTTCTGGGTCGGGGTCCCTTCGTCGTCGAAGTGCAGAGAGCCGGTGAGGCCCGAGGCGCTGCCATCGTCGCCAATGGTGACCAGGTCCGATGCCACCCGCCGGCCGGTGCGCATGCGTTCATTGAGGTCGGGGCGCTCCGCGAGGGTGTCGGCTTCGCTGAGATGGCCGATGGCCTGATGGACCAGCGCGCCGATGCACCGGGGATCGAGTACGACGGGGTAGACGCCGGCTTTGGGGCGGGGTGCCGCGAGCAACGCGACCGCGCGACGCGCGGCGATGCGGAAGGGAGGGTCGGCGGAGAGGACCGAGCGCCAGCCGCCCCGCGCCGCCCATGACTCGAAGGCCCGCTCGAGAAATCCCTCCTCGCTCGCGACGGCTGCGGCGGCCATGCGTACGGTGGGGGAGATATCGTAGAGCATGACGCCCGCGGACGTGGCGACCCATCGCTCCGTGACCGCGTCCTCATAGGAGACATGGGTATCGACGATCCGGCGGTCGCTCCCGAGCATCTCCTGGTTGAGGCGTTCGATCAGGTCGCGCTTTTCCGCGAGGGTGACGCCCCGGACGTCCCCATCGAGATCGGTGATGTGGTCTTCGCTGCGTACCGGGATGTCGGCGAGGGAGATGGGGGTCTGCACCGGCACGGCCAGCGAGAGCTCGTGGGCCCGCAGCACCATGGCCGGGACATTCTCGACCCCGGTGAAGGAGGCCACGCCCCAGCCCTTGCCACGATTGAGGCAGCGCACCCGCCCGCCGATCTCGCAGGCGGTGGTGGCTCCTTCGAGCCGGCTGCCGCGGAAGGCGATGGCCGTCGCCCAGGTACGGTCCAGGCGGATCTCGGTGTGATCGGCGCGGGCGGCGCGGAGGGCCTCCGCGAGCAGGTCCTTCAACCCTTCCCTTTCAGCCACTGCACGTAGTCCGGCCGCATGGCGAGCTCGCCATCCTCGATGATCTCCCGATCCCACGGCAGGATGATCAGGTGCTCGGTCTCGAACGCATGAAAGTCGGGCAGGTACGCGCCGGTCTTGAAGGATACCGCGCTCCGCACCTCCCGGGGCTTGAGCGCCTTCACCTCGTTGAGCGCGATCTTGAGCGTTGAGCCGGTATCGCAGGTTTCATCGACCAGGAGCACCCGGCGGCCCTTGATGGTGGCTGGGGGACCGGCGACCAGGATCGGCTCGCTGCCGGCATCGCGGCGCGTTACCGCCATCGAGGCGAACTCGACCTGCAGGATGGAGGCGACCACCACGCCGGGAATGACCCCGGCCTTGGCGATGCCCAAGACCACCTCCGGTTGGTACGCGTGCGCCACCTTCAAGGCCAGCGCGCGACAGATCTCGCCGAAGAATGGCCAATCCACTTCGAGTACGCCGCGCGGCTGTGGGGCGGGAGAGGATCGTTTCATGGGAGCCCGGGTGCAGGGGAATCCGCTGCCGGCAACTAACCTACCCGCCCTCGTGCGCCCCTTCAACCACGTTGCGGCTCCTCTGGGACGGGACTATCTTAGCCTCAACCTCCCCTCCCGCTCCGCAAGGATGTTGTCCCGCGATGAGTTTCTGGCGGCGCTTGTTCGGCGGCGGCCGGCCCGACAGCCTGACCCCGCAGCGGCTCGACTATCTCAACGAAGCGCTGGCCCTTGAGCGCCAGGGGGACTACGAGGCGGCCCTGACGTCCTACCGGCTTGCCCTCCGGGACAATCCGAGTGACCCCCGCATCCTGCAGAACATGGCGATTGCCTTCACCAAGACCGGCCAGCAGGACGAGGCCATCCGGTACTATCGCCGTGCGCTCTCGCTGGACCCCGACCTGGTCGGCGCGCATTACGGTCTGGCGTTCCTGCTCAAGGGGCGGGGCGAGGCCTCCGAGGCGGTGAATCACCTGCGCGCGTTCCTGTCGCGTCCCCCGAAAGGCTCCGATGCCGAACGCTGGATCCGGCACGCCGAGGCCACGCTGCGCGAACTGGAGAACGACACCGCGCCGGAGCAGTCATGAGCCGCCGCGTGACCTGGCTCGCGATCATTCTCGTCCTGGCATGCAGTAACATCATGGGCGGCAACGGAGGAGCAGTCGCGCTGGAGTTCCGGCTCCCTTCACCGCTGGCGGTTGAGGAGTTCGACACCCTGGCCCTGCACGCCTTCGCGCTGGACGACAAGGGGGACAGCCTGCCGACCCCGGTGTACTGGCGCACCCTCGACGATTCGATCCTCACGGTGGTAGACAGCACCGGGCTCTTCACCACCAGCGCGACCAGCGGGGCTCCCCGGGTCCAAGCCTACATCGGGGCCCTGCGATCGGACATCTTCACGCTTACGATCCGGCCCCGCTCCGACACCCTCGCGCTTACCGTTCCGGACACGCTCACCGTGCTCGCGGGCGATACGATCACTGACACGTTGGGGGCCGCGGTGCTCTCCAACAACCCCGCCGGCGGTGTCTCCGGGACCAGTATCCTCTATCAAGTGGTGGACACTGCCTCGGCGCAGGGGCTGGTCCGATTCACGGCGATCAACGGGCTGTTTCTCCGGGCCGCGACCGGCCTCAATGGGGCACCATCGCCAGCAGTGTTTCTGCAGAAGGTGCACGGTGCCACCGCGCCGCCGGCCGTGCAGGTGCAGGTCAGCGCCACCCGGCCCAGCGGGCGCACCGTTCCGGGGTCGGGCCAGACCTTCACGATCATCTTCCAGTAGCCCCCCCTCGTTCAGGGGCAGTCGAGGCGCGGGACGGACCAACAGAGCGGAGGCTGCATGCCGGATCCCCAGACGCTCAACGAACTCTTCTTCGGTATGCTGGACCGGTATTCCCACAAGCCGGTGGCGCTGCGCGCCAAGCGGGGTGAGGTCTGGCGGGACCTGAGTTACGTCGATGTCCGGGATCAGGTGCAACGGGTGGGGGCGGGGTTCCGGGAGCTTGGCATCACCCCGGGCAGCAATATCGCCCTGCTGTCCGAGAACCGGCCCGAGTGGGCGATCGTCGATTACGGCTGCCTCACAATACGCTGCGCCGACGTTCCGATCTATCCGACCCTGCCCGCGGGACAGGTCTCCTACATCCTCCGCGACTCCGGCGCCGTAGCGATCGTGGTCTCCACCAAGGCCCAACTCGACAAGATCCTCGCCATCCGTCACCCTGACGTCACCCCTGCGCTCCGCCACATCATCGCCCTCGAGCCCGACGCGGTCGGGCCCGGCGTGATGCCCTTCGGAGACCTCCTGGAACGGGGGCGCGCCGCGCTCGGCAAGTACCCGCGATGGAAGGAGGAGGCGCTCCAGGCAAAGCCCCAGGATCTGGCCACGCTGATCTACACCTCGGGCACCACCGGAGATCCCAAGGGGGTGATGCTCACCCATGGCAACCTCACATCGAATGTGGTGGCGGGGCTGACCCATCTGGACTTGACCGAGCACGATGAGTGCCTGTCGTTCCTGCCGCTGTCGCACGTCTTCGAGCGTATGGCGGGACACTATTGCATGTGGCAGTCCGGGGCCCAGATCACCTACGCCCAGAGTTTCGAGACGGTGCCCGCCGATCTCATGGACCGCAAGCCGACGGTCGTT
>DASPUE010000325.1:0-3589 GCA_035623055.1 Gemmatimonadales bacterium | reverse complement strand
GACCGACCGTCGTCGTCATCCCCGGGATCGTCAGTCCTGCATACGCCTTTCGAAAGGTGCTCCCTCCGCTCGCCCACGCCGGAGTCCGCACCATCGTGATCGAGCCGCTCGGGATGGGGATGTCATCGCGGCCGGGCGACGCCGACTATTCGCTGGCGGCTCAGGCCTATCGTGTCGCCGCGGTCATGGACAGCCTCGGCGCCTCACACGCGGTCGTGATGGGTCACGCGGTGGGCACCGCGATCGCGCTCCGGCTGGCGCTGGCGCGACCCGAGCTGGTGAGCAAACTGATGCTGATCGATGGCGGCGCGCTGGAGAGCGCCGCGGTCCCGGGGGTCCGCAAGGCCCTCAAGTTCGCATTCATCATCAAGCTGTTCGCGGGGCGAGGGCGGGTCCGGAAGGAGCTGCACGAGGGGCTGATCGCCTGTTCGGGAGACACCTCCTGGGTCACCGACGATCTGATCGACCACTACACGGCGGGCCCCGCTGGGGACATCGGCGCGATTCTCAGAGGCCTCAAGGGGATGGAGAACTCGGTCGAGCCCGACCTGCTGACCCCGCGCCTCGGGGGCATCACCGTGCCGGTGCGCCTCCTGGTCGGCGGTGCAGCTCACGAGGGAGGGATTACCTACGGGCGGATCCACGCGATGGAGACCCAGATTCGCGACTTCCGCATGATCACCGTGCTGGGCGCGGGGCTCCACATCCACGAAGAGCAGCCGGACGTGGTCGTTCGGGAACTGCTGCAACTCGTGCGGGAGGGACATCATGAGCCGTGAGCCGCTGACCCTGATCGCGCGGACCATCCAGCCGCCGCGGGGGACCGCCTGGCACGGCGGACCGACGCCGGTGGGCGCTCTGCGTGGGGTGAGCGCGGCCGTCGCTCACCGGCGGCCTGCCCCCGGCCGACACAGCATCTGGGAATTGGCGCTGCACATCGCCTATTGGAAATACGCCGTGCGGCGCCACCTCGAAGCCGTGCCGGCCGGGAGCTTTCCGCGTAGTCCGGCCAACTGGCCCGCCGTGCCCGCTCGGCCGACGGAGGCCGCGTGGCAGGCTGATCGCGAACTGCTCGCCGAGGAGCACCGCCGCTTCGTGGAGGCGGTCGAGCGGTTTCCGGTGGCGAGACTCAACCGGCGGCCGCCGACTAAGCGCCGCTGGACCTACGCCGAAATGATTATCGGGGTCCTGGTCCACGATGCGTATCACACCGGGCAGATGCAGCTGGTGAAGCGGCTGGTGGGAAGGAAGTAATCGGCGGACGGTCACCGGCGCGGCACGCCATCACGGCGCCTCACTCGATCTCTGCGACACTCCCGAGAACGCGGTCCGGGTGGACCTCGCTCGAGGCCAGCAGCTCCTCCCGGAACTTGCCGGTTCGGACCAGCCAACCGGCGATCCCCGATTCCTGCGCCCCCCGAATGTCCGACCAGAGATCGTCGCCCACCATCGCCGTCTGCTCGGCTGGCGCACCCAGACGAGCCAGCGCCGCGGAGTAGAAAGCCGGACTCGGCTTCCCGACGAGCGTGGCGGCCCGGCCAGTGGCGTATTCCAAGCCCGCGACGAAGGGCCCGATGTCGAGGGTGAGCCGCCCTCCCCGCTGGAAATAGCGATCCCGCGAGAGCGCAATCAGCTCGGCCCCGGCCGTGATCGCCTCGAACGCCTGCTGGAGCAAGGCGAAGCTCCACGCCTCCCCAAGATCCCCGAGGATCACTGCGTCCACCACACCAGTGTGTGTGAGCTCGAGTCCCATGAGATCGGGGAGCGTCGCGGCGGGAACCAGGGGAAGCACTCTCCTGAACCCCCGCGCCTCACAATAGCCGACCGCAGCGCCGAGAGGCGTCAGGATATCATCGACTGCGACCCGGTATCCAAGACTTTGAAGCCGCGTGGCGATCGCGGCGCGGCCGCGGCTGGTGGTGTTCGTGAGGTAGAGGAGCGGGACCGCCCGCGCTTGCAGACGGGCGACGGTCTCGGGACCGCCGGCCACGGGGCCGGCGTCGGTGTAGAGTGTACCGTCGAGATCGAGGAGAAACGCGGAGGGCATGGTGCCGGGAAGGGCCGGCGCGTGGGCTCACCGCGCGCCGGAGGGGATCAGTATCTGCCCAGGTAGTTCCGGATCTCCCATTCGGTGACCTCCCGGTTGAAGAGGGCCACCTCCTCCCGCTTGGCTTCGAGAAACCGCTCGGTGAGGTGTTCCCCCAGGGCCGCCTTGATCACATCGTCTTTTTCGAAGCGGTCCAGCGCCTCGTGCAAGTCGCGCGGGAGATCGTCGATCTGGTACTTCCGCCGGTCGCGGTAGCTCATCCGGAAGATGTTCCGGTTGACCGGCTCGCGGCATTCGAGCTTCTGCTCCACGCCGTCGATCCCAGCCGCCAGCTGCACGGTCAGCGACAGGTACGGGTTGGCCGAGGGGTCCGGCATGCGGAGCTCGCACCGGGTGCCATCCTCCCGGCGCTCGGGGATCCGGACCAGGGGGGAGCGATTGCGCATGCTCCACGCCACGTTGATCGGGGCCTCGTAGCCCGGTACCAGCCGCTTGTAGCTGTTGATGAGCGGATTGGTGATGGCGCAGAAGCCGCGGGCGTGCTGCAGCAGCCCCTCCACGTACGAGAGGGCTACAGCCGAGAGCTGGTGCTCGGTCCCGCGGTCGAAGAAGGCGTTCTCCTTGCCGCGGAACAGGCTCTGATGGGTGTGCATGCCGCTGCCAGCCTGGCCGATGATAGGCTTGGGCATGAAGGACGCCACGAACCCGTGCCGGTTGGCCAGACTGCGGACCACGAACTTGAAGGTCGCGATATTGTCGGCCGTGGTCAGCGCGTCGGCGTAGCGGAAATCGACCTCGTGCTGGCCGGGGGCCACCTCATGGTGCGCGGCCTCGACCTCGAAGCCCATGAACTCGAGGTCCCGGACAATGAGCCGGCGGAGCTCCTCCCCCTTGTCGACCGGAGTGAGGTCGAAATAGCTCCCCGAGTCGTGCGTGGTCGTCGACGGGTTCCCCTCGGCGTCGCGCTCGAACAGGAAGAATTCGACCTCGCACCCCGCCATCATGGTGTAACCCAGGCCGCGCGACCGCTCGATCATCCGCTTGAGCGTGAGCCGGGGACAGCCAGCGAAGGGCTGATGCTCGGGCGTGTAGATGTCACACAGGAGCCGCCCGACCCGTCCCCCCTCGTCGTCGAAAGGGAGGATGCGGAAGGTGTTGAGGTCCGGCACCAACAGCATGTCGCTTTCTTCGATCCGGACGAAGCCCTCGATCGAGGACCCGTCGAACATGATCTCTCCGTCCAGCGCCTTGCCGAACTGGCTCTTGGGCACCTCGACGTTCTTGTTGATCCCCAGGATGTCGGTGAATTGGAGTCGGAGGAAATCCACCTGGAACTCGGCGGCCAGCTTGAGAATCTGGGCCTTGTTCGCGCCGGAAATGTGGCGGGGGAAATCGGTGATGGGGGGACGCGTCAGGCGAGGCTCTCCAGAATCTTCCACAGTTCGATGGGGCTGAATTCGTTGAATCGTTCGTTGATGTCCTGCTCGGTCCACTCGCGGAAGATCCACCCGGTGCTCTTGTGCCGGGTTCCCTCCACGAAAT
>DASPUE010000324.1:0-3623 GCA_035623055.1 Gemmatimonadales bacterium | reverse complement strand
CGGCAGGGAGCCGCGGCGCTCTCCGCGCGCCCCCGCTCCCTGCCGGCGTGAGGCTAGCGGAGCTACGGAGCCGCAGCCCAGCCGATTTCGCCGCCGATGTAGAAGTTCCGGCCCGGCGAAGGCTCGAAGACTCGCCCACCTGAGCCGTTGATCGTCAACGAGCCGACGTATCGCCGATCCCAGATATTGTTGACCGCCAGGAACGGACGCACCCAGGCCCCGCCAGCCCTCCCCTCCCAGCTGAGGCGCGCATTGGTGACGCCATTGCCGAGACCCGGGACTTGCCCCTTCGGCGTGGAGCCAAGCCCGTCGACGTAGAGCGTGTTCTGGTCGTCGGCATAGACGGAGGTGGCCATCGTGTGGTCGATGTCCACCGAGAAGCCATCCACCGGACCGGCGCGCAGCCCCAGCCGGATGAAACCCTTGGGCACCCCGGGCACCCGCTTGCCGTCGAGGACGGTGGTCGTGGCACCGTTGACGAGCCGGTAGGCCCCGAATCGGAAGTTCGAATAGGTGTAGTTGCCAAACAGGCGCAGCCGGTCCAGCGGCCGCCCGCTCAGGCCCAACTCGAGGCCGTCATTCTTCACCTGGCCGGCGTTGGTGTAATACGCTCGCCCGCTCACCTCCTGATAGGGGACGATCGCATCCGTGATCCTATCGATGAATCCAGTGACCGTGTAGGTGGTCGTGCCGAAGGTGCCGCGCACACCGAGCTCGTAGTTGGCGGTGCGTTGGGGACTGAGGGAGAAGTTGAACCCTCCGGTGGAGTTGGGCTGATTCACCAGCTCCGTCGTGGTGGGGGTCTGGAAGCTTGTCGAGACGTTGACGTAGGGGCTGAAGGCGAGATCCGGAATCCAGCTCACACCCGCGTTGCCCGAGAACGCCGACATGGTGCGCGAGCCGCTGTTGTCCACGCCATCGCTCAGGTGATGATCCTCGACCACGAACCGCACGGCATCGTACCGGCCGCCGACCGCTACCACTACCGTCTGCACTGGGGTCAGACGGAACTGCACGAAGGGGCCGACCTCGGTCACGATCTCTCGCTGGTCGAGAATGGAGGTGTCCGGAACGCCGGCGATCGACCGAAAACTCGCCCGATCGTCCCGCAACCGCTGGGCATCGACGCCCGCCGTGATTTCGGGGGCATGATCACCATCTCCGAGATGCTGCACCGTCGAGAGGCGAGCGCCGCCCACCTGCCGATCGATCGTGGTATAGGTCCCGATGTTCGGGCCGGGACCGGTCGGCGGAGGTGTGGCGAGCGGGTTGTCGAGGTTGCGGAGCACGCCGAAGACCGTGACATCCCACTGTCCGTGGCTGGTGTGCTGGGTCAGGGAGAGGGCCAGCTGGCCCTGGGAGACCGACTTGTTGGCCTTGCGCAGAATGTTGTTGGCGGCCGCCGAGTCGGGATTGGCGAAGAATTCAGCCTGGGTGAGCGCTCCGGGATTCTGGGTCTGCGGGGCGTCGGTGTACCCGAAGTGGAGGCCAAGGTTGGTCGCGGTGCCCAGCACGTAGTTCCCGGCGAGGCTCAGCTGCGTGAAGTCGGTCGCGCTGTATTGGCGGAAGCCGTCGACATTCGTGTGGGAGACGGAGAGCACACCGCTTGCGGCACCCAAGCGTCCCGTGGTGCGCTCGGAGATCTTGAAGAGCCCGAAGCTCCCAGCCTCGCTCCGAATCGATTGCGAAAATGGCCCGGGGGCCGGCCCCTCCGACGTCAGTGAGATGACCCCTCCGGAGGCGTTCCCGTAGAGGGAAGAGGAGGCGCCGCGCAGGACCTCGATGCGCGAGATATTGCCGTAGTCGATGTTGGTCATCTGACTCTGGCCGTCGGGCAGCGTCTGCGGAATGCCGTCCAGCAGGACTTTCACTCCGCGCAGGCCGAAATTGGCTCGGATGCCAGCGCCACGAATCGAGAGCTGTTCGTCGAGATTGTAGTTGTACCGGTTGGCGATGTAGACGCCGGGCAGGTTCGCGAGGGCCTCGTCCAGATTGAGGGTAGCTTGGGCTCCCTGGATATCGTGGCGGTCCACCACGCCGATTGCTGCTGGCACCCGGATCACCGTCTCGGGGCTTCGGGTCACCGTGACGGTGATCTCCGGCAGAGTCACCTTGGCGGAATCCCGGTGAAGAGTGTCGTTAATCGCGGGCGCTTGCGCCGCGACGGTAGAGACGACGAGCAGGCAGAGTACGCTGACCAGCAACACACGCATCAGATTCCTCGCGATGGTGGGGGATTTCGCCCATGTGTCGGGCCATGAATGCGGAATTGCCCCGCAACAGGCAGGCATCGTGCCTCGGCCTCACACAGCCGAGACGCAGGGACAAGGGCGCAAGCGCTGTTTCGGGAGCGGCTCCGGTGCGGCAAATGCACCAGCGATGGGGGATCTGACGCAGTCCGGTGAACTTGAATCGGTCCCTTGATCGTCCTTAGATTCCGGCCACACTATGGCCGCGCAAAACTATTCCGCGCCAGACTTTACGGCTGCTCCACTTGCCCGGGCGCCGGAGGCGCGATTCGAGCCTCTCCCGGCGGACGGGGTATTGCCGGAAGGATTCTTCTCAACCTCCAACCTGCCAACGTACGTGCGGGTTTCCGGGCGATGGCGGCTGCCCGCGCGCCCACGGATGGACTGCGCGATCGTCCAGCGGGGTGAGGAACTGGAGGTGATCGAGCCCCGGCGGCTCAAGCGGGGTGAGCGGGTGGCCATGGGGCTCGCCGAGGACGGATCCGAAGGGATCTACGTCCACACCGCGGGATTCCTGGGGGGCTCGCACAGCGCCAACGAATTCCGATTCATGGGTTCGGAGGTGAGCCGGGAACGGCCGGTCAACTATGAAGACCTGGCTGCTCGGCTCATAGAGGAACGGAGCCGGGGCGGCTACCTCATCTGGGTCGCGGGACCGGCGCTGGTCCATTCGCGAGCGCGCGGCGACTTCGAATGGTTCATCCGCAACGGGTACGTTCAGGCCGTCCTGGCCGGAAACGCGGTCGCCGTGCACGACATCGAGGCGGCCATCTTCGGCACCACGCTCGGCATGAGCAGCAGCGGCCGGCCCACTGACGGCGGGCACGGCTTGCACATGCGGGCGATCAATCAGGTGCGTGCCGCCGGCTCCATCGAAGCCGCGGTGAAGGCGGGGCTGATCCGCGACGGCATCATGCACGCGCTGGTGACCCACCGGATCCCCTTCGTGCTGGCCGGCTCGATTCGGGACGACGGGCCACTCCCGGAGGTGATTCCCTCGAGCGTCGCGGCGCAGGACGCGATGCGCGAGCATACGGTCAAGGCGACCGGGGCCATCCTGATCGCCTCGGCGCTCCACGCCATCGCGGTGGGGAACATGCTGGCGGCGTATCATACTCACTACGACGGCGTGCCCATGCCGCTGATGACCATCTGCGTGGACCAGACCGAGTTCGTGGTCAACAAGCTTCGCGACCGGGGCACCCACCAGGCGTACGGCGTGGTGACCAACGCCCAGGACTTCATGCACGTGCTGCGATTCTACATCGAGAAAGGCGCCCAATCGTGATCCTCAATCAGCCTGGTTCGGGCTGGGGGCGGCTCGCCGAGCATGTCGCCGGCGTCATGCCCGTATCCGAAATCGACGGAGTCTGG
>DASPUE010000323.1:0-10123 GCA_035623055.1 Gemmatimonadales bacterium | reverse complement strand
CCTGGCGCTGCCGACCTGGGCCAGCAGCCTCTGGCGCCCCGCGTGCGTCGCAAGGGTCCAATGGGCCGAGGCGACCCCGAGCGAATCGGTCCGCGCGGCGGCGTCGAGCGCGCCGCCGTCGAGAAGCGTCCAGGTGACCGGAATCCCGGCCAGGGCTGCTCCGGTAGTATCGGTGAATCGCACCACCACCGGCTGCTCCAGCACCAGTCCCGCCTTGCCGGTCGGCATGTTGCCCACCAGCTCCGCTCGGGTGTTCCCGGGCACCGGATCGCCATCGGCGGCGATGGTGAACGAGCTGTCGAGTCCCGCGATCCTCGCGACCAGGCGCTGCGGCCCGGCGTGCGGGCTGAGCGTCCAATTGACCCGCACTCGCCCCTCCGCGTCCGCGGTCGCGGTGACGGGGTCGATCGTGCCCTCGCCATCTGGCGTCGAGAACGAGACCGTAGTGCCTGGAACCGGCTGGCCGCCGCGAGCGACGGCCCTGAGCACGATCGGGTCAGCAAGGCGCCGCCCGGCCAGCGCCCGCTGTTGCCCACCGCTCATGACCGAAATCGTGCTCGCGGTGAGCTGGACGTCCACGCTCACCTCGGCGCCCGCATCCGCGGCCGCCGCCCACAATCGAGTCCGACCGGCTCCCTTCGCGATCGCGGTTCCCAGGGAATCGATGCCGACGATCGAGGTATCGCTGGAATGCCACCGGGGGGCCGCGCTCGCGATCCGGTGCCCCTTGGCATCGAGCGCGATGGCCGCCAGCTGTACGGTGTCGCCCTGGCGTATCCGAAGCGCGCTATCCCCCGGGATGATCACCCGGACGGGACGCTGGAGCACGGTGAGCACCGCCCCCGCCGTGAGATCGCGGACCGTCACCGTGATCCGCGCCCGACCCGGACCCCTCGAGACCACCGTCCCGGAGGAGTCCACTGCGACGACGTTGCTGTCTTCGGTGTGCCAGTGAAGCAGCGCCCCGCTCAGCACCGCCCCGCGGCGGTCGGTGACAGTGGCCGCAAGCACGGCGGTATCCCCGACCGCGTCGAGCGTATCCGCGCGCGGCGTCACCACCACCCGGTAGGCGGCGTGATCGGCAAAGCTCAGGTCCACCACCCCCAACCAGGCGGTGAGGCCGAGATTACGCGCGTTGACGAGCAGGGCGGTGAGGGCGGCAGCCGTGGTCAGAATCCAGGTAAGCCATTTGCTGGCACCGCTCAACACGCCGCTCGAATTGGCGGATCGCTTCATTAGTCTCCCGATTCCATTGACGGTCCTCCCCGCTCTCTACACCCCCGGTACGCCCCCGTCTGTGCCATAGGACACACCCCCGGAGTCCGTGCCGCAGGACACCAAATCTACCCGTCCACCGTCACTCCAAGGTTCGAGGCTGTTTTCCCTGACGGGCGATGCTGCTTTCTTTCGTCCACCCCAAGGTTAAGGGCACCAATATGACAGAATCGGAACAGCAAGCCGTCGTCGCCATCGCCCTCCTTGCCACCGTGGCCGATGGGCGGACCGGCCCGGAGGAGAAAGCCGCCCTGCAGGCGGCTCTCGGACGTCTGGGCGGCACCAATCTCGACGCGGTGGCCAAGAAGGTCTCCTCCGGGGACCTCACCATTGACGCCGTCGCCAAGGACCTTGTCTCAGACGAATCTCGGCGGCTGGCCTACCAGACTGCCATGGCCGTCTGTCACGCCGACGGGGCCCCGAATCCCGCTGAGACCGCCTTCCTCACCCAGCTCCGCGGGGCCCTCGGCCTCAAGGACGAGGCGACCGCTGCCTCGGCACCGGCCCAGGACGTCGGGGCGTCGCTCGATGACTTCATCCAGAAGCAGGCGATGATCGCCGCGGCCCTGGAGCTCCTCCCCGATCGCCTCGCCAACATTGCGATCATTCCGGTCCAGCTCAGGATGGTCTACCAGATCGGGCAGCGCTTCGGGCAGCAGTTGGACGCCAACCAGGTCAAGGATCTGGCCGGCACGCTCGGCATCGGGGTGACGGCCCAACTGATGGAGGGCGTGGTCCGCGGCGCCCTCGGAGGGATCGCGCGGAGCATCTTCGGCGGGCTGGTCGGAGGCGCCACCGAGCTGGCCACCGGGAGCGCCGTCACCTTTGCTTCGACCTACGCCCTGGGCCATGTCGCCAAGCAGTACTACTCCCAGGGGCGGAAGCTCAGCGCCGACGATCTCCGGGCCCTGTTCGGGCGGTTCCGGGACGAGGCCCAGGCGCTCTTTCCCAAGCTCCAGGACCAGATTCAGGCCCAATCAAAAACCCTCAACCTGCAGAACCTGCTATCCTCCGTGCGCTGAGCTCCTGAGTCTCCTACCCGCAGTCATCGGCCCATGGATGTTGGACTTGAGGCCGACAGGCGGAAATGAAACGGCCGGCTCCCGAAGGAGCCGGCCGTTTCATTGGGCAGGGTTCTAGTTACGGATGTGGAACCGGGGGTACGACGGAGGCATCGAAGTACGACGCGGTGCCCCGGTCCAAGGCCACGATGACCACGGTGTTGACAATCGCCGAGAGCCCCGTGAGCGAGAGGGTGAAGTCGCCCTGGCCCGAGCTGGCGCAGCCGTCGTGGTTCATGAAGCCCGCCTCGAGCCCTGAGGAAATGAGCCCTGTTGAGCCCCCGCCCGGGCCTGTGAAAACGGCACTCGAGGTCTGGTCCACTCCGTTGACGAAGACTTTGAAGTCGTTGTCGACGGAGAGATACAACGTCCCCGAGCTGGCGCCGCTCGGCAGGATGAAGTCACGCCGGAAGGCCACGATCGAGTTCAGCGGGAAGACGCCGGGGCTGTTGGTGGTGTAGTTACCACAGTAATTGGCGGTGCTGAACGGCGCCTGGGCCGGCCCAGTGTAACCGGTCAGGCCGTTGTTCACTGCCGAAGAGAGGATGCTCGCCTGATTCGGCACTGTGGTCCCGCTGTTGGCGCTCAGCTGCTGCCAGTTCCAGCCGGTGGCGCTCCAATCGAACGGAGACGAGGTGATTCCGGTCGCCGTGAACGTGATCGGGGACCCTTGCACCGTGGTTCCGGCGATCGGGGTGACGGTGGCCACGACCACATTGGCGCCAGGGGTGCCACTCAGAGTCCAGCTTCCAAGTGTGGCGGTGCCTGTCGCATCGGTCACTTTGGCCGTATCGGTCGTTGCCTCACCGGCCGTCGAACGTGTGAAGGTCACGAGGAGCCCCGGGACCGGGTTGCCGTTTGGTGTGAGTACTCGGACGCTGGGTAGCTGCCCCGACGGGACCGCCGCCCCGGCGTACAGCGAGAAGCTGGTCGGGGAGACCGCGCTCGCGATAGTGAGGCTGTCGACCGCGCCGAAGGGGCTGAAGGTCTTGGTGCTCCCGCCGACGCAGCACTGGCCCACGGTGGAGGCCTGCAGGCTCGCGGGCAGCAGCATCTCCCGCACGGTTCCAAGACCGCGGAGCGCCAGTCCCAGGAGCCCGCCCTGGGTCGGACCGAGCGCCAACCCCAAGGTGTCGCAATTCAGAGTAAAGGGCAGCGTCACCCGGTTGAGGATCTCAACCGAGGTGCCGACGTTGTGGGCGATCTTGAGCCGAGCGAAGACCGTGGGCGTCGCGGCCGTACCCACACAGACGCCGATGGTCACGTTGCTCGCAAAGGCGCCTTCCGGCGACACATTGTACTGATAGAACGCCGGGTACTGATCCAGCGGCGTAAGCAGCGGCGGTGGCGCGTCCGGAATCCGTGAGATGGTCACCACTGCCTGGTTGTTGGCTGCTCCAGGAGGGATCTGGATGCCAGCCTGCTTGGTCTGGGTGATCAGCGTGGTTGAGGTGTTGCTCGGGGTGACCACCGTAATGCCGCCATCGGGCCCGAGGGCTCCGGGCGGAATCACTGGCGCCGGGAGGCCGACGACGCAGTACAATGCCGAGGTCAGGTTAGCGACCTTGGTCTGGGTACTCGAGGACATCCCCCCGATCAGTCCGCCCCGATTGTACTCAAACAGCATGTACTGGATGAAGGTGAACATCGCCTGCCGAGCGAAGGCCGTGTCGCGCTTGGCAAGGGCGACCTGTATGACCAGATAGAACGCCTGGCCCGCGGCCAGCTTGATGGGCGCGGGGAACAGCGCGGTGATCTGGTTGCGGATTTGAGTGGGCGTGGGACAACTGGTAATGCTCGCCGCGTCCAGTGGGCTTAATTCGACTGGCGGCGCGGTAGGGGGCGTGGACTGGTCGGAACACGACACCAGTAGTGCCAGTCCGGCGAGAGTCAGGGCCGACGCGAGGCGACGCATCACGGTTCCTCGGTGGAAGTATGTGGGAGGCTGTGATTTAAGGCATTTTTCATGCACTGCCGGGAGACCCTCGATTCGGGTCCCTCGAAGGGGCGCCAAATCCCTGCCAGATCATCACATGGCGGCCTCGGAGGCCGTTCCCGCCGCCATCATGACCCCGGGATCGGAAGTGTAGCTCCGCCACACCACGTGGGGCGGGGCTGGTTCACTTGATCCCTAGGAGCTGCTTGTAGTCCGGATCGGCCTTGAGGTCGTTGAACCACCAACCGGACTCGTCGGTGCGGAAGGCTTCGAGCCGCCCTGGACTCGCCGTAAAGTAAGCCTTGAGCCGCTCCAGCGCTGCCTTCTTGTCCCCCATCTGGACATAGGCAAACGCCCCGATCAGGGCCAGGTCTCCCTGCGGATCGACGATCGGGTCGCCCTTGGCGCGAGCGGCGACGTGATGGGCGCTGTCGCCCAGGCCCGCGCGTCCGATGACCGCGGCCACGTAGTTCAGGTTGTACAGACTGTCGTACGGCCGGGTCTGTGGGGGAGTGATCGCCATCAGCGAATCCAGCAGTCGCCACGCCAGCGGCACATCGGGCTGTTTGAGTTTGGTGGTGAGCATCTGCAACCGACAGCGCCCAATCGCCGGGTTCGTCGGGAATCGCTCCACCCCCTTCTGGCACCAGTGCTCGGCATCCTGGAAACTGCCGATATCGTAGGTGACCAGGAACAGGCGCTGGAGCACCTTGTCGGCATTGTCGAGAAAGGCGTCCTGCTCATAGGCGCGGCGGGCCGCCAGCACGATGTCCGAGCCGGTCTTGGTCTGGTAGTACAGGTGGGAGAGCGTGGCCCAGGCGCCGGCCTGGGCCGGGTTGACCTGAGTGGCCTTTTCCAGGTCGGTCTGTGCGTCGAGGAGCAGTTTCTTCGCCTTGGCGTCGTCGCGTTCCAGTTGCAGCAGCCAGCGCCAGTACCGCAGGTCGCCCCGGATCTCGAGCGCGTCGGCATTGTTGGGATTGAGGGCCATGGCGCGGCCGACCTGCACCATTCCCGAATCGATCCACGGAGCGCCGGACTGAGTGTCGGCGTTTCCCAGCAGGTAGGCCCGGCGATAGGCGAGGAGGCTCCGCAGGACTAGCGGATCGGGCCAGTTCTTGTCCAGCTGGGCCGCGGCTTCGGCGAGGGAATCGGCTTCGTGAAACACCGCCAGGAATCCCTTCTGATCGCCTCCCTTGGCGGCCGTCTCTCCCTGCTTGCGCAGCGCCTGGGCCCGCTGCAGCAGCGACCAGGCCGCCACGTTGCGAGTGCCCTGGCGCTCTTCGCGGACCCGGATTTCCTCGCCCAGACGCTTGCGGATCAGTTCGGCGACATCGCCCGCGAGAGAATCCCGCACGGTCAGCAGGTCAGCGGCCGGGAGGTCGAAACTGGTTCGGCGGCCCGAGAGGTCGACGCCGCTGTTACCGTCGACCAGTCGGATCTGGACCCGCAGCTTGTCCCCAACCGGCTCCACGGATCCTTGCACCAGGGTGCCGGCGCTGAGCGCCCGGCCGACACTGTCGCGCGGCACCGCCGGGTCGCGCCAGGCGCCCACGCCGCTGGGGGAGATCACCTTGAGCGTAGAGACCTGGCTCAGTGCTCCGATGACGGCTTCGGTGAGACCGTCGGCGACATAGCCGAGGTGTTTGTCCGGGCTCAAGTCGTCGAGGTAGAGCACGGCGACCGTATGGGGATCCAGCCCGCCTACCTCCGTCGCGCCGACCGACTGGCCGCGGTGGGTCAGGTACCAGGCGAGACCGCCCCCGGCGAGCACCAACCCGAGCCCGATCGCCAGCGCCCCGCCGACGAGAGAGCGCCGCTTGACCGTGAGCGTCACCGCTCCTGGAGGCGTCAGCCGCGAGGCGGTGCGGCGGGCGACGGAGACTCGGCCGCCGGTCGAGTAGCGGCTTGCGGTGGCGCCGGGGGGCGCTCCCAGCAGTTCGGCGAACTGGGCCGCGGTCTGGGGCCGGTCGGCGACCACCTTGTTGAGGGCCGCCATGATGGCGTCCTCGACCTCGTCCGGCACCGTGTCCCGCACGACCTGAATGCTGGGCACTTGCTCCATGGCGTGCCGCGCCATGATCTGTCGCGCGTTGCTGCCACTGAAGGGCGGAGAGCCGGCGAGCATCTCGTACAGCACGCAGGCCAGCGAGTAGATGTCACTGGTGGGCCCGACCTGATCGCCGACCGCCTGCTCGGGGCTCATGTAGAGCGGCGTGCCGACCGCCATTCCCGTTTCAGTGAGCTTCTGCCCGCTTCCCGCCTCGGTCACCGCCCGCGCGATGCCGAAGTCCGCTACCAGGGCGTGCCCACCGGAGAGCATGATGTTCTCCGGCTTGATGTCCCGGTGCACGATCCCCAGGGAATGGGCGTAGCCCAGCGCGTCGGCAACCTCGAGCGCCACGTGCACCGCGAAGTCGACCGGCAGCATGTGCTCGCGATTGAGCCGCTCGCGCAGGGACTCGCCGAACACGAACGGCATGACATAGTAGAGGAATCCGTCGGCATCGCCGGAGTCGAACAGACCGAGAATGTTCGGATGCTGAAGCTTGGCGGCGAATTTGATCTCGCGATCGAACCGCTCGGGGCCCAGGGTGGCTGCGAGTTCGGGGTGCAGGACCTTGATGGCGACCTCGCGCTCGTGCTTGAGGTCGGTGGCGAGGTACACGGTGGCCATGCCCCCGCGCCCCAGCTCACGCTGGATCTGGTAGCGGTCCTTGAGAGCGGCTTGTAGCTGTTCGAGGGTGTCGGGCACGGAGCCGAGAAAAAGGGATGGAGACGGTGATGAGCCTCAATAATATCGGCGCCTGAGGCGATGGGCCAGCAGCGGCGCGCGCGCGCCTGAGCGGGATCGGCCCGCGCGCTGCTCCCGGATGAACCTCAGCCGAACAGCCACCGCACCACGTAGACGGCGAGCAGCATGGCCGCGAAGTCGGCGGCGAGACCCGCGGGAACCGCGTGCCGCGTCTTCCGTACGTTGACCGCGCCAAAGTAGACGGCCACGACATAGAAAGTGGTTTCCGTGGAGCCGAACATCGTGGCTGCGGTCTTCACGATCAGGGAGTCCGCGCCGTAGCGGTTGATCAGATCGAGCACGATGGCCGCCGAGCCGGATCCGGTGAGCGGCCGGGTAATGGCCATCGGCAGCACCTCCGGCGGGATGCCGAGCGGGGAGAGCACCGGGCGCAGGGCCTCAACGAAGAAGTCCATCGCCCCGGAGGCTCGGAACATTGCCACCGCGAAGAGGATCGCCACCAGGTACGGGATGATGTTCACCGCGACCTGAAATCCCTCCTTGGCCCCTCCGACGAACTCCTCGTACACCGGCACCCGCCGCCACAGGCCGTACAGGGGGAAGCCGATGATGATCGCCGGGAGCACGAACACCGAGAGCAGGTCGACCGTGTTGCGGAAGAAGTCCATGGCGACCGTTCCTCAGCTCGGGGTGGCCGCGCCGGCCTGGCGCATCGGGTCGCTCTGGCGGTAGCCCCGGAGCCTTCCCAGGAGCTTCGCCATGACGATGGCGGTCAGCACCGAACAGGCGGTGCAGAGCAGGATCGCGAAATAGAGCTGATTGACCTGCAACCCCATGATCGCCACCAGCAGTACGGGCGGTACCAGCTGCACGCTCGCGGTGTTGAGCGCCAGCAGCATGACCATGGAGTTGGTGGCGGTGTCCTTGACGGGGTTGAGCTTCTGCAGCTCCTCCATCGCCTTGATCCCCATCGGCGTCGCGGCATTGCCGAGCCCGAGCACGTTCGCCGAGAGGTTGAGGACGATCAGCCCCAGGGCGGGATGATCCTTCGGCAGTTCGGGGAAGAGTGGACGCAACACCGGCTCGGCCAGCCGAACGATGCCGTTGATGATCCCGGCCCGATCCGCGATCCGGAGCAAGCCGAGCCAGAGGGCGATTACCCCGACCAGCCCCAGGGCGAGCGTGACCGCAGTCTTCGCGAAATCGATTGCCGCCTTGGTGATCGCTACCAGCTTCACGAACCGGACCCGCGGAAAGACCACCTCTCCCGCGGCGAGGCTATCGCCCCGGTGCGCGGTGAAATGCACCGCCCCCCGCAGGTCGTTGTCCCGCTCCGAGGTCATCGCCCGGATCGTGGCCAGCGGCTCGGGGAGTGTAGCGTCCTTGGCGAAGCGCAGCTCCCGGGTCTCGCGGCTCTGCAGCACCTGGCCTGAATAGGCGGGCGCTAGACCGAGCGGCTGTCCGTAGAGCTCTGAGAGGCGGGCCGAATCGGTCCGCACCGCGACGGGAAGGGACCGGGCCTCCGGGTCATACCCGCCAGTGAAAGCGATGGTGACAGGAACTGGGCTGCCGTTCCGGTAGGTATCCCGGCGAAGATCGCTCACATCCGCGACCAGCGCGAAGACGAAGCTCAGAATGACGAGCCCGGCCCAGATGTAGTTGAGCATGAGGCTCCGGAGGGGGAGGTGTGACCGGAAGGTAGGGCGGGCCCGGGCTCGTGGGAACCGGGTGCGACCCTTCGGCCCTCCGCCGCATCCCTTTCTGCGACACCAGAACCCACGGAGCCCCACCCCATGCTACGCCGGTCCTCGACTATCGGTCTGCTTGCCCTTGCCGCTCTTCCCCTGATTGGCGCCCCCCGGAGCCTTGCCGCACAGGATGACGAGGAGGGCCCGAGGGTCTTCGCCTTCTCCTCCGGGCGCCCCCGCATCGGCGTCAGCGTCGACTTCCACGCCGACAAGGATCGGGATCGCCTTGGCGCCCGCATCGAGTCGGTGACACCCGACGGTCCTGCCGACAAGGCCGGCCTCAAGGCCGGCGACATCGTCACCAAGTTCAAAGGTGTGAGTCTCGGCGGCGCCACCGCCGAGGACGAGGACGAGTCGGGTCCCGCCCGGAAGCTGGTGGAGCTGGCCCGCAAGCTCGAGCCTGGCGATACCGTCGACGTCGAGTATCGCCGCGGTGGAGACACGCGTACCGCCCGGATCGTCGCCCGCGATCTCTCCGGCTCCGCCATGGGACATGGCTTCCGCTACGAGATGCCCAAGATGCCCCGCCTCGATTCGCCCGGGGGGCTGCCCCGCATGCCGGTATGGGACTTCGATGGACCAGGGAGCTTCCGGGTCTTCATGGACCGTGACGGCATGGGGCTCCGCCTCGCCGATCTGAATCCCGAATTGGGTGAGTACTTCGGGGCCAAGTCGGGCGTGCTGGTGCTCGAATCGCCCAGGGACTCGACTCTGCCCCTCAAGGCGGGCGACGTCATCCTGTCGATCGACGGCAGGGCACCCGCTTCGGAGGCTCATGCCCGGCGGATCCTGGCCTCCTACGACGCCGGGGAAACCGCCAAGCTGGAGATCATGCGGAAACAGAAGAAGCTGACGGTATCGTGGAAGGTGCCCGAGCAAGAGGGCAAGTGGCGCATGCCGGACCGCAGGGAGCGGACCAAGATCGAACGGAGCTGAGGAACCATCGCTGGGCGGTGAGTGGCTGAGGCGTCGCTCACCGTTCAGCGGCCCGGACGGTTCAGTTTTCCCACCACCAGCGTGGTGTTGTCCGAGCCGCCCCGGTCGAGCGCGAGCTGCAGCAGCTCCCGGGCGGTTGCTTCGGCACTGGTCGAGCGAGCCAGGGCGTCCCGGATCTCCTGCTCGTTCACGTGCTTGGTGACGCCATCGGTGCACAGCAGCATGCGGTCGTCCCAGCGCACATCGGTCACCGCCGTATAGGGTTCTGCACGGGTGCCGCCGAGGGCGCTGTAGAGAACGTGATTGAGCCGGGAGTGGGCCGCCTGATCGGGAGAAAGGGCCCCGGCATCCACCATCGCCTGGGCCATCGTCTGGTCCTTGCTGAACAGCTCCAACCGCCCATCCCTGAGCCGGT
>DASPUE010000322.1:0-2385 GCA_035623055.1 Gemmatimonadales bacterium | reverse complement strand
GAGAACTTCGCCATCTGGGAAGCGACCTACGGCCCGACGGACAAGGATGGGTACCCGGCGCCGATCTGGAACGACAGCACCGGAGCGATCGATCACACCGTCGCCCAGTACTGGCGGGATCATGACTACGATCTGCGCGATTATCTCGAGCGCAATTGGCCCCGGATCGGCCCCTCGCTGACCGGCAAGATCCACCTCTACTGCGGCGACATGGACAACTACTACCTGAACCTCGCCGTGTACCTGCTCGAGGATTTCCTGTCGAAGACCACCGCTCCCGCCTACGGCGGCTCGTTCCAGTACGGTCGACCGCTCAAACAGCATGGCTGGCAGCCGATGTCCGACGCCGACCTGGTCCGCGAGATGGCGGGGCAGGTGCTGCGGAACGCCCCGGCGGGCGCTTCGGCGACCTGGCGCTACTGATGCCCGTGTCCCTGGAGCCGGTCCGTCCCATCACGCTCGCTGATGTCGAGGAGGCGCGCCGTCGTATCGCCACGACGATCGTGCGGACACCGCTGGTGCGCCTCGACCCGGGTCCCGGCTACCCGGACATCCGGCTCAAGCTGGAGAACCTCCAGCCGATCAACGCCTACAAGTTGCGCGGAGCCGCCAACGCCGTCGCGATGCTCCCCGACTCCGAGCGGCGGCGGGGGGTGTGGACCATCAGCGCCGGCAACGCCGGGCAAGGGGTGGCGTACGCCGCGCGACAGGCCGGTGTGCCGTGTACGGTGGTGGTGATCGAGACCGCTCCAGTCTCCAAGCTCGAGCGGATGAAGGCCCTCGGTGCCCGCCTCGTCCCGGTGCCCTTCGCCGTCGCCTGGAAGGCGCTGGAGGACCGGGCGTATCCGGGCGTCGAGGGAACCTTCGTGCATCCGTTCGACGATCACGGCTTCATCGCCGGCCATGGCACGATGGGACTCGAGATCCTGGAGGACGCGCCCGACGTGACGACCGTCATCGCGGCGATCGGCGGGGGTGGGCTGATCACTGGGGTCGCGAGCGCGATCAAGGCGCTCAATCCCTCGGTCACCGTCTGGGGCGCCGAGCCGGAGACCGGTGCGCCGGCCGCACGATCATTCGCGGCAGGATCCGCGCAGCCGTTCCCTGAGTGGCAGCGGTCGTTTGTGGATGGCGCGGGCGGCCAAAGCGTGTTCCCCCGCATGTGGGAGCGAATGCAACCGGTAGTCCGCGGCTCCATCGTGGTTTCGCTGGCGGAAACCAGGCGTGCCATGCGGCTGCTGGCAGAGAAGGCGCGCGTCATCGCCGAGGGTGCTGGCGCGTTGGCCCTGGCCGCGGCACTCACCGGAAAGGCCGGCCCGGGGCCGATTGTCGCGATCGTTTCCGGCGGGAATATCGATCTCAAGGCGTACTGCGAAATCCTGGAGTCACCCGATTGAGTGAGGCGCTTATATAAGGAAGGGACACCATTGTTGGAGCTCCCCACAGCTGGGTCGGCGCCGCGACTAGCCAAGCCACTCCGCTCCCGCCCATTTTTCTGCACCTCCTACCCGCGGTGGCCAGCCTGGCAGAGACGGTGACCCAACTGAAGGACGCCCTTTCGGACCGCTACCGCATCGTGCGGGAGTTGGGGCGAGGGGGCATGGCCACCGTGTACCTGGCCGAGGATCTCAAGCACGACCGACAGGTCGCCCTCAAAGTCCTGCGGCCCGAGCTGGCCGTCGCCCTGGGTCCCGAGCGGTTCCTCCGCGAGATCACCACCACGGCGACGCTTCGCCACCCCCACATCCTGCCGCTGTACGACTCGGGCCGTACCAGTGCCTCGACCGATGGCCGGGCGCCGGAGTTCCTCTACTACGTCATGCCATATGTGGAGGGAGAGTCGCTCCGGGCTCGGTTGGAGCGGGAGCGGCAGCTTCCCTGTGAGGAGGCGCTCCGCATCACCCGCGAGGCGGCCGACGCCCTGGGCTATGCGCATGACCGCGGGATCGTGCACCGGGACATCAAGCCGGAGAACATCTTGCTGGAGCGGGGGCACGCGGTGGTGGCTGACTTCGGCATCGCGCGTGCGGTGAGCAGCGCGGGCGGGGAGAAGCTGACCGACACGGGCCTTGCGGTGGGGACCCCGGCCTACATGAGCCCGGAGCAGTCGGTCGGCGAACGGGACCTGGACGGGCGAAGCGACCAGTACGCCCTGGCCTGCGTGCTGTACGAAATGCTGGCAGGGGAGCCACCGTACAGCGGACCCACCGCTCAAGCCATCATCGCCAAGCGCTTCGTGGATCCCGCGCCGGCCGTACGGCGGCTCCGGCCAACCGTGCCGGTGGCGGTGGAGCAAGCGCTGACCAGGGCGCTGGCGAAGGTACCGTCGGATCGGTTTCCCTCGTGCGCGGCGTTCGTGGAGGCTTTCAACCGCTCGGAGTCGCC
>DASPUE010000321.1:0-2096 GCA_035623055.1 Gemmatimonadales bacterium | reverse complement strand
GCCCTATGTCATCGTGGCCGACCGGGTGCGTATGAAGGGGAATGATCAGACCTGGGCCGGCGGCATGGTGACGATCGACCGGAGCGATTTCTCGGCGCGGAGCGACTCGCTGTACCTCAACAGCGGTCCCGCCAACGAGGGTCGGCTGATCGGAACGCCGATCATGCGGGGCCTTGGGAAGGATTCCTTCGAACTCCATGGGAGACGCATCGACCTGACGCTCGACCGACAGGCGATCAAAGCCGTACGGGCGGTCGGCCAGGGTCACGCGATCAGCAAGGACCTGGACCTGGTGGGGGACACGATCCACCTCAACCTGGAGAACAAGAAGCTGGTCCAGACGCTGGCCTGGGGCGACAGCATCAAGCCGCTCGCGCTGGCGGCCGACTATCAGATTCGTGGGGACTCGGTGGCTTTTGACACCCCCGACCAGCGCCTGCGGCAGGTCCGGGCGTTTCGAAGGGCCTGGGCGGGCGGCAAGGTGGACTCGATCACAAAGGAACGGGATTGGCTGTCGGGGGACACGGTGATCGCCAGCTTCACGACCTTTGATTCGGCGGGGACGTCGCGAAGCACCCTCTCGCAGCTCATCGGCTCCGGCAGTGCCCATTCCTACTATCGGTTGCAGGACAAGAAGACCACTGGCATCCCTTCCATCAACTACACTCGTGGGGACCGGATCACGGTACGCATGAAGACCACGGGACAGCGCGGCGTGGATCGCGTCAAGATCGATGGCCATGTGGACGGCGTGCACCTCAAGCCGGCCCCGCCACCTGCGGACACCACGGCGGGTGGGCGCCCGGCTCGGGGGAAGCGATGAGCGATCTGATCAGCCGCCTTGCGGATCGGGACCCGTCGGTTCCGCTCGCGCTCGCCGCGCTGGCGCGGGAGGCGGGGGATGACGGTGGCGTCGATCTGCCAACGCTCGGGGCCTCCTACCGGGAAACGGTGATGACCGCCCGCGAGGCGGCGGACGAGGCCGGTCCCGAACTCTCCAGCGACGAGGTTCATGAAAACCTCACCCGTTCGGTCCTGCCCCGACTGGCCGACGAGGGCTGGATTGCGCCGGTCCACAGCGGGGAATGGACCCGGGTCTCCGCCGTCGGGCCCTGGTGGGAAGAGGCTCGCGGCGATCGTAGCGCCATGCGGAGTCGGCTGCTGGCCGCGGGCGTGGAAGGCCTCAAGCGCCGCGCGAGCCAGGCCCAGGTGTCCCATGGCCCACTGCCGGGTGGCAGCATCCTGGAAGGCAACGGCCTCAGCAAGAGCTTCCGGCGCCGCCGGGTGGTCGATCGGGTAAGCGTGCACCTGGAGCAGGGAGAGATCGTCGGGTTGCTCGGCCCCAACGGAGCCGGGAAGACGACGACCTTCTACCTGCTGACGGGACTCATCCGCCCGGACGAAGGCAAGGTGACCCTGGACGGCATCGACCTGTCCTTCGCACCGATGTACCAGCGAGCCCGCCGCGGCCTCGGCTATCTGGCACAGGAGCCCAGCGTCTTCCGGCGGCTCACGGTGGAGGAGAACATCCTCGCGATTCTCGAGACCCTGCGACTCTCACGGGACGAGCGACGCCAACGCCTCGAGACGCTGCTCGACGAGCTGTCCATCAAGCATCTGCGCAAGAGCAAGGCCTACAGCCTCTCTGGCGGCGAGCGACGCCGGCTGGAAATCACCCGGGCCCTGGTGACGCGGCCCAAGTTCATGCTGCTCGATGAGCCCTTTGCGGGGGTGGACCCGATCGCGGTCCACGATATCCAGACCATCGTCGCCGGGCTCCGCCACCGGGGCATCGGAGTCCTCATCACCGATCACAACGTCGAGCAGACCCTCGACATCGTAGACCGGGCCTACATCATGTTCGAGGGCAAGGTCCAGGTCGCCGGACCGGTGCGGGACCTTGTCTTCGACGACCGGGTCGCCCAGCTGTACCTCGGGCCCACCCTGACGGCGCGGCTGCGGGCCCGCCTGGAGAAGGTCGCGTGAGGACCGGACTCTCGCAGCAGACTTCGCTCCGCCAGGACCTGCGGATCAACCCGCGGCTGTATCAGGCCATGGACATGCTCTACATGCCCATGATGGACCTGCAACAGCAT
>DASPUE010000320.1:0-3717 GCA_035623055.1 Gemmatimonadales bacterium | reverse complement strand
CTCTGCGCCCGTCTGCCACCGAGACGCGGGATCCTTTTCCAGGGCGCGACTGATGGCGTACGTCAGGCTCGGCGGGGTCTCGGGCCGCAGGGTTTCCACTGGCGTCGGCCGCTCGGCCAGGTGCTTCGAGGCGACAGCGGCCGCGCTTTCCGCCCGGAAGGGCGGCCGCCCGACCACCATTTCGTAGGCCACGACGCCGAGGGCGTAGATGTCGCTCCTCGGGTCCACTGTGTCTCCCGCCGCCTGCTCAGGACTCATGTAGGTCGGCGTGCCCACCGCAACGCCCTGCCCGGTGTGCGGCTCGTCTCCTTCGCCCGCCATCGCCCGGCCGATGCCGAAATCGGCGAGCATGACCCGGCCGGTGGCCTGGTCCAGGAGCACGTTCTCTGGCTTCACATCCCGGTGCACCAGCCCCGCCTCGCCGGCGGCGTTGAGCGCGTCGGCGAGCTCGGCCACGATCCGGGTGACATCGGGGATCGGCAGCCGGCCCTCGCGCAGGAGCCGCTGCCGGAGGCTCTCGCCGGCCACGTAGTCCATCACGTAGTAGAAGAGCCCGGTCGCCTCCCCCGCGGCATGGACCGCCACGATGGATGGATGTCGGAGGCGCGCGATCATCCGCGCCTCCGCGAGGAACCGTTGGGTGATGGAGCTGTGAACCGCGAGCTCGGGATGGACCACCTTGACCGCGACCGGGCGGTCCAGGGTCGTGTCGCGCGCCAGAAATACAACGCCCATGCCCCCGTGCCCCAATTCCCGCTCCAAGCGGTACTGGGACCCGAGCGCGACCTGCAGGCGGCTCATCAACTCCGACGGCGCGGACACGGTCTGCAAGTTAGGCCCTTGGGATCGGGACGGCCAACCGACTCAGGGGACGTTCCTCGACTATCCCTAATGGACGCTGTAGGGGCCACGAAGGTTGCACTCTGCGCCGGAGGTTGCTTGAGCGGGGGTTGAGCACCGTTTCGTAACATGGGCGCCCTTTCCAAGCGGGAGCCTTGCAATGTCCGCCGTCACTAGCGCCGGATCCGCTCCACCACCGGTGATTGCCGCCGTGCTCCGGCCGGAAGAGGTCGGCCGGGTAGAGGCAGCCGGAAGTGGCTGGTTCTCGGTGGTCCACCGTGAGAGCATCCCGGAAGCCATTCGCGCGGTCCGGGAGCGGCCCGTCGACGCCATCCTCGTTTCGGTCCACCAATGCCGAAACCAGCCGGCGGATCTGCTCGACCATCTGGTGCGAGGGTTCCCGGGCATCCCCACCGTGGCGCTCGTAAGTCGCCATGACCCACAGGGTTCCGAAGCGCTACTCCATCTGGGAGCCAGCGGGGTCCGGCAAGTCATCGATGTGACCGGACCAGAGGGGTGGCACCGGCTCCGCCATGTGCTGGGACAGCCGACCACCCGTGATGCGGCCCGCATCCAGGGTCCGGTGCTGTCTGCCCTGGGCGAGATCCCCCCGGACGCGCGACTTTTCCTGGAAGCCCTCATCAGGTTTGCTCCCGACCTCGGCACCGCTCGGGAGCTTACCGAGCGCCTCGGCGTCCGCTGCACCACGCTCATGTCCCGATTCGCGCGGGCCGGGCTCCCTTCGCCCAAGAGTTACCTCGCGGCCGTGCGACTGATACACGCGACGCTGCTGTTTCAGCGCTCAGGCTACACGGTCGCCGATGTTGCCTATCGGCTTGATTACTCGTCGCCGCAGAGTTTTGGCAGGCACGTGCGAGCTCTGCTCGGGATCACCAGTTCGGAGCTACGCCGGCGATTCCCCTTCGAAGTGGCGCTGCAGCGATTCATCGATCTGATGATCCTGCCGTATCGCGAGACTTGGGCGGGGTTCCGTCCGCTGATTCGAAGGGAGGGGTGACCAACTGGCGGGGTTGCGGCGGGGGACCTAACATCAGAAGAATCTTCGTGTTATGAGAGACCCAATCTCTTGGAAGTAGTAAGGGAAACTACCTGATGCCCGGCTGCCTCCAGCGCTGCTTTCCCGCCCTCTTGCCGGTCCACGACGGCTAGTACTCCGAGCACCGTGCCGCCCTCCTCGCGGATCGACGCGATCGCCTGAAGCGCGGAACCCCCGGTGGTGATCACATCTTCAACCACGACCACCGGCATGCCGCCGGCGAAGTTCCCTTCGATTCTTTTCCCTGCTCCGTGGGTCTTGGCTTCCTTCCGGACACTGAAGGCATCGACGGTGGGCGGCGCCGCCACGCTGGCGGCGGCGACCGCGTAGGCCACCGGGTCGGCGCCCATCGTCAGTCCCCCGATAGAGCGGGGGGCCCAGCCTTGCGCCCGAATTGCCTGCAGGCCGAGCCGTCCGATGAGCACCTGTCCTTCGGCGGACATCGTGGTCAGGCGGCAATCGACATAGAAATTCGAGGTGCGTCCCGAGGCGAGGACGAAGTGCCCCCGTTTGACCGATCGCTCGAGCAGGAGTCGATCGAGCGCGGCGTCATCAGCCGCGGCGTTCATTTGCCGAAAATGCTCTTGAGGAAGCTCTTGCGTTCCCCGCCGCCCTGGCGGAGGGCGGTGCAAAGGTTGGCCGTGAACTCGTCCACGGTTTTGCTGCGCTTTCCGAGGTCCCGTTCCAGCCCCACCATGACCGCCGCCTCCACCGCATCAGGGAACTTGAGGCTCTTGACGGCCTGATTGAGGGGAATCGGAGGCTGGGTGAGCAACTGCTGGAACAACTCCCGCGGGGACCGGCCGCTGTAGGGCAGCGTGCCTGCGAGCAGGTAATAGGCGATGGTGGCCAGGCTGTAGACGTCGGCCTGCTCGTTCACCAGTTCACCCGAAAGGGCTTCGGGGGCGACATATTGCAGCGTGCCGACGAAGAACCCCGTGCGCGTTAGGCGCTCCTCCGGCTTGAGGTCCACGTCCCGGGCGATGCCGAAGTCGAGCAGAACGGCCCGCTGGGTCGCGGGATTGTACATGATGTTCGCAGGCTTGAGATCGCGATGAATGATGTTTTCCGCATGCGCCGCGGTAAGCGCGGCGCCAATCTGCTCGATGATAGTTGCGACGAGGGGTGGGGCGAGTGGCCCCGAGCGGATGGCGAACTTCTCCAGCGCCTCGCCGTCCACCCACTCCATGGCGAGGTAATAGAGATCGTCCGTCTGACCGTAATCATAGGTTCGGACGATATTGGGGTGGTTAACCCGGGTCCCGAACTCGGCCTCGCGCAGGAAGCGCTTGATGGCCACCGGGTCTTGCGCCAGCCGGGCGCGCAGGACCTTGAGCGCGACGACGCCGCGTTCCGGATGCTCGGCCTTGTAGACCGTCGCCGTGCCGCCTTCTCCCACGTGCTGCACCAGGCGATAACCGGCCACCGTCCGGCCGATGAGGCTGTCTTGGCTCATGGAAGCCTCAAGCTAGTCCGCCCCTTGGAAGCGAGCAAGCACGTGCTGCTTGACGCTCTTCCGTCACGACCACTAAGCTAGACTCATGCCCCAATTTCCGCCGTCCGGCGTCTGCCTCGCCGCCTTCCTCGTCGTCGGCTGCGGCTCCTGGGGCCGAGTCGGCAGCCATCCCGGTCCCGCGTCGCAGACCGAGGCCCTGACCCAGGTGCTCGATCTGAGCACCGTCTACCGCCGGCTGGGCCGGCTCACCGGGGCCAACCCCCTCCCCTTCGTCGCCGACGCGGCCTTTCTCGCCGGTGCCGGCGACTCGTCCGTGGCGGTCGTCGCCCTCTCGCTCGAGAATCGCAATCTGGCCTTCCAACGG
>DASPUE010000319.1:0-7630 GCA_035623055.1 Gemmatimonadales bacterium | reverse complement strand
CGAGTACGGAGCGCGGGCGGACCTCCAGCGGTCCGATCCGCCAGCCATTCCCGAGCCGTGGCCGGTCCCTCCCGCTCGCTGCTCACGCCGAAAGCCAGGCCTCGATGAGCGCTGGCGCGGCGGCCCGCGCCGCCCCCAGCTTGGCAGGGTCCCCGGCTCCCGCCGAGGCGAACCCAGGGCGCCCGCCTCCCTTGCCGCCGCTCACCTGGGCGATGCGATTCACCAGGTCCCCGGCCTTCTTCCCCGCCTTGACCAGATCGTCCGTCACCGCCACGTGCACCGCGCCGCGGCCGGCTGGCGATAGCAGCACCAGGACGGCTTTCTTCCGGCCCTCGCGGAATCGGTCCGCAAGCGCCGCCACCTCGTCCCGGTCCTCGGTCTGCGTGTCGCCGATGGTGACCGTCACACCCCGGATCTCCTTGGTCTCCCCCTGGGGCTCGGCGCTGCTCACTCCCGACTTGAGCATCTGCTCCATCCTGGCTTCGAGGCGCTCTTTCTCCTGCCGCACCTGCTCCAGCTTGCGGAGCACCTGGTCAGGGTGCGCCCGCAGCGATTCGGCGACCTGTTCCAGCAACTCCTCTTCGCGGACGACCGTGGTGTAGGCTTCCTCGCCGGTGATCGCTTCCACCCGCCGTACCCCTGCCGCGACCCCTCCCTGGCCGGCCAGCTTGAAGAGCCCGAGTTGTCCTGTGGTCCGGACATGGGTCCCGCCGCACAACTCGAGGGACGGTCCCATCTGTACCACTCGAACCCGGTCGCCGTACTTCTCCGAAAAGAAAGCCATCGCGCCAAGCTTGAGGGCGTCGTTGTAGGGCATCTCCCTGGTGTCAACGGCCCAATTCTCGAGGACCTGCTCGTACACCTCGCGTTCGATGGCATCCAGCATCTCCGGCTCGATCGGCCCGTGATGCGAGAAGTCGAACCGAAGCCGACCCGCCTCGACCAGCGAACCTTGCTGTCGGACATGGGTGCCCAGATGCTTGCGGAGGGCCCAGTGCAGCAGGTGAGTCGCACTATGGTTGCGCTCGATGTCCCGACGCCGAGCGCGGTCAACTGTCGCTCTCACCGATCCCGGCTCGAACCCTTCGCCGATCGTGCCGAGCAGCACCTGGCCGCGCGGATCCTTGCGCACGCCGGTGACCGGGATGACCCACCCCTTCCCGGCCACGCTGCCGGTGTCGCTGATCTGGCCACCGGCCTCGGCGTAGAACGGATTGTCCCTGAGCAGGAGCTCGACATGCGCTCCGCTCCTGCGGAAGGCCAGCACCTCGGTATCGGCCTCGGTCTGTTGGTATCCCACAAACCGCGACGGCTCCTTGGACACCACCGTCCACTCGCCGCCGTCCTCACCGGTTCCGGCGGCGATGGCCGTGGGTCCCTTGGCCGCCTTGTGGACTTCGCGGGAGCGCTCCCTCTGCTCCGCGAGGGCCGCCTCGAACTCCGCCAGGTCCACCGTCAGTCCGCGCTCCTCGGCGATGATCTGGGTCAGATCGATGGGAAAGCCGAAGGTATCGTATAGTTTGAACGCCTCGGCGCCCGAAATGACCTTCACGCCGGACGCGAAGATCTCCTCGAGGCGCTTGAGCCCGCCCTCGATGGTCTCCAGGAACCGCTCTTCCTCCTGACGAGTGACATCCAGCACGTAACCAGCCTTGTCATGCAGTTCGGGATAGGCATCGCCCATCTCCCGAACCACGACCTCGGTAAGCGGCGCGAGCGTCGGCTCCTTGCGCCCGAGCAGCCAGGCGTGCCGCACCGCACGCCTGAGAATCCGCCGCAGGACATAGCCGCGGCCCTCGTTGCTGGGGTAAATCCCGTCCGTCAGCAGAAAGGTCACCGCCCGGGCGTGGTCGGCGAGCACGCGATAGGAAGCGCCGCCGGGGCCGCGGTCGTAGGGCTTGCCGACCAGTTCGGCCACTCGCCGGATCAGCGGCATGAAAAGATCCGTATGGAAGTTCGAGTCTTCGCCCTGCATGACCGCGGCGATCCTCTCGAGGCCGGCCCCGGTGTCCACCGACGGCTTGGGCAGTGGATTGAGCTTGCCATCGGCCGAACGGTCGTACTGCATGAAGACCAGGTTCCAGATCTCCAGCATCTCACCGGATTCCGCCAAACGCTCGAACTCGGCCTGCGGAATGACCTCCTTGCGCCGCTCGGACAGCGCGTGCGGGTGCGACTCGAGCGGTCGCAGGTCCACGTAGATCTCCGTGCAGGGGCCGCACGGCCCCGTGTCACCCATCTGCCAGAAGTTGTCCTTGTCGCCCAAGCCGTAGATCCGGTGGTCGGGGAGGTCGGAGATCTCGCGCCAGAGGCGGCGGGCCTCGTCATCGCTATGATGCACCGTCACCCGGAGGCGCATCGGATCGAGGCCGAGGTAGTTCTTGCTGGTGACGAACTGCCAGGCGAAGGAGATAGCCTCCCGCTTGAAGTAGTCGCCGAAGGAGAAGTTCCCCAGCATCTCAAAAAAGGTGTGATGCCGCGTGGTGTGGCCGACCTGCTCGAGATCGTTGTGCTTGCCGCCCGCCCGCACGCACTTCTGGCAGGTCGTCGCCCGGTGGTACTCGCGGCGCTCCATCCCCAGGAAGACCCGCTTGAACTGGTTCATCCCGGCGTTGGTGAACAGCAGGGTGGGATCGTCGGCGGGAAGGAGTGACGAAGAAGGCACCTCTCGGTGCCCGTGGCCGACAAAGAAATCGAGGAAGAGACGACGGATCTGGGCCGCTTTCATAGGCCGGGAATATACCGGCCGCAGGGGCCTAGAGCCAAGGCGCGCCGAGAGTTATGCCTCGCGGAGGACGCGGTTGACCAGCTCGGTGACTCTGCTCCCGGTGAATCCCCGTCGGGCCAGGAAGCCTAGCAACCGGCGGCGGCGCGCATCGTGGGGCACTCCGGCGAGTTGACGCGCGCGCTTCCGCGCCAAGGCAGTGGCGAGCGCGAGCGAATCCTCGGGCTCCGGCCACTGCTCGGCAAGCGCCGCATCGATGTGGCTACGAGCGACCCCCAGGGCAGCGAGATCCCGCCGGAGCCGGGCCGGCCCCCGTCCCCGCGCCGCGCGGGACTCGACGTAGAGGCGAGCGAAGCGGGCGTCGTCGAGCAGTCCGCTCTCCACGGCCCGGGCAATCGCATAGTCCGCGGCCTCCGGAGGATGGCCCCGCTGGATCAGGCGACGGCGTAGCTCCCCCGCCGAGTGGTTCCTGCGCTCGAGGGCCTTCAGCACCGCGCGCCAAGCCCCCTCCTCGTCCGCCGCCTGACCACTTTCCGCCGCGCAGCGCTCGGTCCACTCCCCGCCGACAGCGAGCCCCGCTGTCGCCAACACCGCCTCGCGGACCGTGCAGAACAGTCTGCCGTCCACCAGCACCCGCACGGCTCCGGGGCGGCGAGGGTCGGGTTGCAACGCTGTGATCTTCGGCATGTGGAACGCCGGTCCTACTCCTCCTCCTCCGCAGCCGACGGGACCACGGCGGCGCCCTTCATACCAAGAAAGTCCTTCACCTTCGCCTCCACCTCGGTGCAGAGCGCGGGGTTGTCCTTGAGGAAGAGCTTGGCATTTTCGCGCCCTTGGCCGATGCGCTGGTCGCCGTAGGAGTACCACGCTCCCGATTTCTGAATGATGTTGGCCTCCGCGGCCAGGTCCACCACCAGCGAGACGTGGCTGATGCCTTCGTCGAACATCACGTCGAACTCCGCCTGCTTGAACGGTGGCGCCACCTTGTTCTTCACCACCTTGACCCGCACGTGATTGCCGATGACGGCCTCCCGCTCCTTCACCGGACCGATCCGGCGGATATCGAGCCTGAGCGAGGCGTAGAATTTGAGCGCCTTGCCGCCGGTGGTCGTCTCGGGATTGCCGAACATGACCCCGATCTTTTCACGCAGCTGGTTGATGAACACCACCGCGCAGTTGGAGCGGTTGATCGCGCCGGCGAGCTTGCGGAGCGCCTGGCTCATCAGCCGGGCCTGCAGGCCCATGTGGCTGTCGCCCATCTCGCCTTCGATTTCGGCCTTGGGTACCAGGGCGGCCACCGAGTCGACCACGACCAGGTCCACCGCGCCCGATCGAACCAGGATCTCGACGATCTCGAGCGCCTGCTCGCCGGTGTCGGGTTGCGACACCAGGAGGTTCTCGATGTCGACTCCCAGCTTGCGTGCGTACTCCACGTCCAGGGCGTGTTCGGCGTCCACGTAAGCCGCGACGCCGCCCGCCTTCTGGATGTTGGCGACCAGGTGAAGGCAGAGTGTGGTCTTGCCCGACGACTCGGGCCCGTAGATCTCGGTGATGCGGCCCCGCGGTACCCCGCCCACCCCGATCGCGGCATCGAGGTTGATGGCGCCCGTGGGAATGGCCGCGATCTTCACTCGCGGGCTTTCCGATCCCATCCGCATGATGGAGCCCTTCCCCAGCTGCTTCTCGATCTGGGAGATGGCGAGGTTCAGGGCCTTGCGGCGCTCGGGATCGAGCTTCTGTTCTTCGGCGGCCATTTGGGGCGCTCCGCAGTATCAATGTGAATTAATTTCAGTCACAGGAAGACTTCAACGAATCTAAAACCGAAAATGATCCGAAGCAATAGTATCATTGTGGAGTATTTTGATTCATTTCATAGTAGACCATGTTAGCTGGCCCAAGCCCCAGCCAGCCGCCACGCATCCTCGATGTGCTCCACCGCTGGTGCCTGGCCCGAGGTCCGCACCACCTCCACCACATCGAAGCGGTAGCTATCCCCCGGCGCGCCGTAGCGCTCCCTCCAGGCCTCGGCCAACCGCCCCAGCGTCCGTCGCTTGCGCCAGCCGACCGCGGTCCGGCCCGGCCCGAAACCATCTCCTCGACGGGTCTTGACCTCCACGAACGCGACGAGTGCGCCCCGTCGGATGACCAGATCGAGATCGTTTCGCCCGATGCGGAACCGGTGGCTCAACACCACCCAGCCCCGGGCATTCAGAAAGGAGATCGCCTCCGCCTCACCGTCGATACCGAGGCGATGGCGGGGGTCGGTCCAGCTGCTGGGTGGGGTACGGGTGGGTCGCGGCATGGGGAGACGATACGCCCCCATGCCGGCTGAATACGGCGCGAAATGTCGCGAGCGGTGGCGCGGGAAACGCGTGCCGCCCGGCTGGTGTCAGCCGGCGAGCGCTGCGTCGAGGAAACTCTTGAGGTCTACCTCGTTCACTTCAGGTTCGCCGGGCTGGACGTTGTCGAGCAGCCCCGCGTCCAGCCGCTGCTCGAGATCATGCACGAGATAGAACAGGTGTTCGAAGTCCTCGATCACGAACAGGAGAGGTTGATAATGATGGATCTCGAAATACTGGTTGATGATCCATTCGGTCTGCGCGGGGAACCGCTGCACCAGGGGCGACTCGACGCAGTGGCCCAACTCGCCGTAGCTCGAGAGCAGGCCGCTGCCGTAGGCCCGCACCCGGCCCGGGGCGATTGGCGCGCCGGGACGCTCGCGCATCAGGCCGAACTCCACGGTGAACCAGAAGAACCGCGCCAGCCCCTTCACGTTGCTCGTGAGCACCCGGATCCGCTCCGTTTCGTCCCCGATGGCGCCGGCGCGGCGGGCCGCCCGTTCGGCGAACTGGCCGAACTTGACCAGAGCGTCGGCGAAGGCGCGGTCCGTGTGCATCGGCACGTGACCGGCGATGTCGTGGAAAATGTCGGGCTCGGGGAGATAATCGAGCGAGGCGCCGTCGCGGACGGTGATCGTCGTGGGAAACTCGCGGCGCTTCAGGCAGTCGAAGAAGAGATAGGCCGGCACATAACCGCTCACCGGCTTGGCCTTGAAGCCGGTGCGCGGCTCCAGAAAGCGGTTGATGTCCGAGCAGCGCGGGACCCGACTGGTGTCCAGGTGAAGGGTCTCGATCCCTTCGAGAAACCGGGCGTTCGCGTAGCGGGTCCAGCGATCCTGCATCCGGGCGAGCAATCGGCTCCAGGTCTGGTGGTTCTCATCGCTGTACAGCTCGTACGGCTGATCGATATAGAGCTGCCCGCTCGCCTGAGCCTGTTCGATAAAGGGGGCCCGGGTCGTGGTCAGCCCGGGCGCGATGCCCGCCGTGGCCATCTTTACCATGGTTGCTCCTCTCCGGGACTCACGCCCCGATTCACCGACGCGGCGTTCACGCCGTGGCGGAAACCACCAGCCCGCGGCACTCGCCCAACCCGATCCGCACCGCCCCCGGCCGCTCGCAGAACCCGGTCATGACCACCTCGTCGCCGTCCTCGAGAAAGGTCCGGGTTTCCCCCGACGGCAGCGAGACCGGCTCCTTGCCTCGCCAGGACAGCTCCAGCAGACACCCGCGCTCCTCCCGGGTGGGGCCCGAAACGGTGCCGCTTCCCAGCAGGTCCCCCGGCCGGAGGTTGCAGCCACCGCTCGCGTGATGGGCCACCAACTGTCCGATCGTCCAGTACATCTGTTGGAAGTCGGTCTGCGAGAGGCGTGCCGGAGGGAGCCGCTGCTCGCGCATCCGCGCGGTGGAGAGCCGGACCTCAAGGGTGATGGAGACCCCTCCGGCCTCTCGGTCCGCCGGCAGATCCAGATATGGCAGCGGCGAGGGGTCCTCGGGACCCCGTGGAAAGGCCGGGACCCGAAACGGGGCAAGAGCCTCCAGCGTCACCACCCACGGGGAAACCGTGGTGGCGAAGCTCTTCGCCAGAAACGGCCCCAACGGCTGATACTCCCACGCCTGCACATCCCGGGCAGACCAGTCGTTGAGCAGACTCACCCCGAAGACGTGTCGCTCCGCCTCCGCGATCGGGATCGGCTTCCCCAACGCGTTGCCTTCGGCGATCCAGGCACCTAGCTCGAGCTCGTAGTCGAGCTGCCGGGTCGGACCAAACCGCGGGGCAGCGGCCTCCGGCGGCTTGGACTGCCCCGCTGGGCGTATCACCGGAGTGCCGCTCACTACCACGGATGAGGCTCGCCCGTGATAGCCGATAGGCATCCACTTGTAGTTGGGAAGGAGCGGGCTGTCCGGCCGGAACATCGAGCCGACGTTGGTGGCGTGAAAGATCGAGGCGTAGAAATCCGAGTAATCGCCGATATCGGCCGGCAGTACCAGCTGCACCTCCCGAATAGCGGGAAGCAGCCGGTCCTGCAGTGCGCGGTCGCCCGTGAGCGGACTGCCCTCGGCAAGAAGCGCGGAGAGCCCCAGTCGAACCGCCCGTCGCGATTCGAGAGGCAGGGCCATCAGCCCGTTCAGACTCGGCAACTGGCACGCGGACCCGACCCGCCCCGACAGCTCCAGCGCGCCGGCCTCCACGGCCGCCGCCAGGTCGAGCACCCGGTCACCGATGGCCACGCCGATTCGGGGCCGCTCCGAGGGAGCCCTCCGATACACTCCGAACGGAAGGTTCTGCAGGGGAAAGTCAGCGCCGGGAGTGTTGGCGGAGACAACCCAACTCCTTCTCGAGGGATCGTGGGTCAGGTCAAGGGCCGCGGAATTCATGCTGCATCGATCTCCTCGACCGGTTCCGTGAACGAGCAGGAACCGATCGCAATCACAAATGCCTCGCGGGTGCGCACGATCTCCTCGGCCTCAATCCGTACCCCCTCCCAGCTGATCTCCGACTCCCCCAGCTCGAGGTCGCCGCGCCCGATGGCGCACAGGATTCGGTGCCCGTCTTCGGCCGGACGCC
>DASPUE010000318.1:0-3438 GCA_035623055.1 Gemmatimonadales bacterium | reverse complement strand
CCTTGAGCTGGATCGTGCCTAACACGCGGCGCGCCTCCGCCACCACCAGCGGCGTCGCCCCCTGGCGCGCGATGCCGTCCACGGTACCGTGCACCCCGGCCGGGAACTGCCCGCCCTGTTCCTTCACCCACGCCTCGACCGCATCGGCCGCGCCCTTGCGGACCTGGCGGCCGTTCAGGTTGACGCCGCTCATCCGGGTCTGGGCGGTGAAAGGAACAAAGGTGGCGCCCAGCTGCTTGATGTCCCGCTCCCGAAGGTTGAACCGCTCCTTGGCGAGCACCACGATGCTCCGCCCCTCGGGCGTCTCGTCCGCCAGGGAGGCGAGCTGCGCCGCATCGGCCAGCTCCGCCTCGGTGACTCCTTCGGCCGGCAGGAACGCCACCGCCTGCCGGTTGCCGAGGGTGATCGTGCCGGTCTTGTCGAGCAGGAGCACGTCCACATCCCCCGCCGCCTCGACCGCACGCCCGGACATGGCGATCACGTTTTTCTGGATCATCCGGTCCATGCCGGCGATGCCGATGGCGGAGAGCAAGCCGCCGATGGTGGTCGGGATCAGACAGACCAGGAGCGCCACCAGCACCGTCACGGTAACTGGCGTACCGTGACCGGAGGCCTGCACCGCAAAGATGGAGAACGGTGACAGGGTGACGGTGGTGGCGAGGAACACGATGGTCAGCGCCGCGAGCAGGATCTCCAGCGCGATCTCGTTCGGGGTCTTCTGGCGCTTGGCGGCCTCGATGAGACCGATCATCCGGTCGAGGAAGGACTCACCGGGGTTGGCCGTGATCCGCACCACGATCCAGTCGGAGAGCACCCTGGTGCCCCCGGTGACGGCGCTCCGGTCGCCGCCGCTCTCCCGAATCACTGGGGCGCTTTCGCCCGTGATGGCACTTTCGTCCACCGAGGCGACGCCTTCGATGATCTCACCGTCGCCAGGGATGAGCTGACCGGCCTCCACGTAGACCACATCGCCCTTGCGGAGATTGCTCGCGGGGACCACCTCGAAGCTAGTCTTGTTCGTGGGCGAGCGGAGCTTCTTCGCCTGCACGTCCCGCCGGGCGCCCCGCAGGGCATCAGCCTGCGCCTTGCCCCGCCCCTCCGCCATCGCCTCGGCGAAGTTGGCGAACAGCACCGTGAGCCAGAGCCAGATCGAAATCCACAGAATGAACGTGGGCGATTCCTGGCGCACCTGCCCGGTATATCCCAGCACTGCGAGCACGGTGGTCAGGACACTGCCCACCTCGACCACGAACATGACCGGGTTGCGGACCATGTGGCGTGGATCAAGCTTGACGAACGAATCGACGATCGCCCGCCGGGTAATCGGCCAGTCGAACAACGGCCTGGGCGCGTGGTGTGCGGACATGGCGTCTTACCTCGTAAAGAGCTGCAAATGTTCGACGATCGGACCGAGCGCCAACCCGGGGATGTGGGTGAGCGCGCCGACCAGCACGATGGTCCCGACCAGGAGCACCACGAACAGCGGGGTGTGAGTGGCAAGTGTGCCGGGGCCGGCAGGGACCAGCTTCTTCTTCGCGAGCGAGCCGGCCACCGCCAAGGCGGGCACGATGATCCAGAAGCGCGACAGCCACATCTCGACCCCGCCCACGACCGTGTAGAACAGGTTGGTGACCGTGAGCCCGGCGAAGGCGCTGCCATTGTTGCCGGCCATGGAGGAGAAGGCGTAGAGCACCTCGGTGAAGCCGTGCGGACCGGGATTGAGGATGCCGGAACGGCCCGTGTCGGTGGACACGGCGATCGCGGTCAAGAACAGGATCAGCAGGTTGGGAACGAGGATGGCGATGCTGGCCATCTTCATTTCGTACGCCTCGATCTTCTTGCCCAGGTACTCCGGGGTCCTTCCGACCATGAGCCCAGCGATGAACACCGTTACGATGGCGAAGAGCAGCATCCCATAGAGGCCGGAGCCGACGCCGCCGTAGATGATCTCCCCCAGCTGGATGAGCCAGAGCGGGATCAGCCCGCCCAGCGGCATGAACGAGTCGTGCCAGGAGTTGATCGAACCGTTGGAGGCCGCAGTGGTCGCCGTGGCCCACAACGCCGAGTTGGTGACCCCGAAGCGGACTTCCTTCCCCTCCATGTTGCCGCCCGGCGCCAAGGCGCTCGCGGTCTGGTCCACCCCGAGCGGACCCAGCGCGGGGTGGTGGCTGAATTCCGCGAGGGCACAGGGGATGAGGAGCGCCACGAACACCACGGTCATTGCTGCGAGCAGCGCCCACCCCTGACGGGTATCCTTGACCATCTTCCCGAAGGTGTAGCAGAGCGCCGCCGGGATCAGCAGAATGGCCAGCATCTCGAGGAAGTTGCTGAACGGGGTCGGGTTCTCGAACGGATGCGCCGAGTTGGCATTGAAGAACCCGCCCCCGTTGGTACCCAGCTGCTTGATCGCGATCTGGGAGGCCGCGGGTCCGAGCGCGATGGTCTGGGTGGTGACCCGGGCGGTATCGGGCCCGACGGCCTCGACCAGCGGCACGGTCTTGTACGGCGCGAAGGTCTGTACCACACCCTGCGACACCAGCGCGAGGGCGAGTATCAGCGAGAGCGGCATCAGGATGTACAGGGTTCCCCGGACCAGATCGGCCCAGAAGCTGCCCAGGTTCGACGTCTCGTGTCGGGCGATTCCCCGGATCAGGGCGATCAGTACGGCCATCCCAGCGGCAGCGGAGAGGAAGTTCTGCACGCCAAGCGCGGCCATCTGGGTCAGGTAGCTCATGGTGGACTCGCCACCATAGGCCTGCCAGTTGGTGTTGGTGACAAAGCTGATGGCGGTATTGAGCGCCATCCCTTGTTCCACCGGACCCATCCCCGCCGGATTGAGGGGCAGCACACCCTGGATCCGCTGAATCAGATAGACGGCGAGCGTGCACACCAGGCTGAACATCAGGACGGCCGCCGCGTAGCGCTTCCAGTCCATCTCTTCCTCGGGCTGTACGCCGAGGATCCGGTAGCAGAGCCGCTCCATGGGCCCGAACCAGCGGGCGAGGAGATGCGGTTCGCCCTCGAAGACCCGGGCCATGTAGCCACCCAGCGGCTTCGCCAGCGCGAGCAGCACCACGAGATACAGTGTGAGCTGCAGCCAGGCATTCGCGGTCATGAGAACAGCTCCGGCTTGAGGAGCGCTGCCAGCAGATAGATCAAGAGCAGCAGCGCGATTATCCCGACGACCAGATTGAGGATTGACATGGTCTTCAGACCTTTTCGCACAGTTTGACGAGGCCCCACGTCAGCAGGGCCAGGACGACGACCAAGACCACCATGACCAGATCCATGGCTCTCTCCGTAAGTGAGCGGCGTGAATGCTACGGGGGCCCCCGTAAAGGTGGTGTCGAAACCGGGGTCGCTCATGTCAGGATTGTGTCAAGGCGCCCCGTCGAGGATTTGCACGGCCTCGAGAATGAGGCCCGCAACCTGAGATTC
>DASPUE010000317.1:0-7938 GCA_035623055.1 Gemmatimonadales bacterium | reverse complement strand
GCGTGGCCCAGCGGGCTGGGCTCTCACCGGCCATCGTGGCGCGGCAGGACGAACGGGTCCCGGGATTCGTGGAGCGGCTGGCGCGGGCACTGATGGCCTCGTCCCAGGAGTACTCGGTGCCGGAACTGGGCGTCGCGGTGCGGGAGGAGGAACCAAACCTGGTGCAGACTACCGAGCTGGTGGTGCGGGAGGTCGCGGCGGCGGGCCGGGTAGTCCTGGTGGGGCGGGCGGCGCCCGCAGTCCTCGGCTCGAGCCTGGACGCGCTCCACGTGAAGCTGGTCGCGCCGCCGGAGTTCCGGATCCGGATGGCGCAGGAGGCCGAACATCTCGACCCGGCCGCGGCACGCCAGTTCATGATGGACACGGACGCCAAGCGAGCCCGCTACCACCGCGAACACTACGGCCGGGACTGGGACGACCCGGCCCACTTTCACATGGTGCTCAACACGGGATTCCTGGGGTTCGATGGGGCGACCCGCATCATCGTCCAGGAGGCACGCTATCGAGGCTGGTCCCCGGGCTGACCCGCGGCAGCGTCAGCCCAGATTGAGGCCCTTCCCATATCCCCCCATGGGATCCTTACGGTCCGGCTTGGCCCGCACGTAGCCCAGCTCCTCTGAGCGGCTGATCAGCTTCCGATCGGCCAACCCCTCCAGAATCAGCTCGCAGGCCGCCACCAGGGTCGGGGCATCATTGCGTTGGGCGAGCCCGCCTGCCACCGCGGCGTCCACCAGTCCGGGGACGGTGGCGAATCCCTTCAGGCAGAGATCGCTCCGCTCATCTCCCCGGATCTTGAGCGCTCCGCCGCCGTTGAACCAACCAACGACAGCGTCGAGATCGATCTCTCCCATGCGCTCTTCAAGGGTCCGCCCTGCGGCGCGACGGATCAGCTCCTTGGCGATTGCCTCTCCACCCTGCAGCTCCCCTTCGTATTCGAGCTCGAGCTTGCCGGTGATCGATGGGAGGGAGGCGTAGACATCGCTTACCCGTGAGACCAGCGCCGACTCGCGCGCGGCGAGTCCACGGCGTTCGGCGTTCGACACCGTATGCTCGAGGAGGCTGATCGGCAGCCGCTGGCTTACCCCCGAACGCTTGTCGATTCGCTTGTCCCCCCGCGCCTCGAACGCCACCCGCTCGATCAGCTCGAGAAGGAATTCCGGGGTCTTCACCTGGCGCCCGCCCCGCTCGGTCCAGGCCTCCTGAGTGGTGATGGCCATGCCGAGCTCCACATTGCGCGGATAGTGGGTCAGAATCTCCGAGCCGATCCGGTCCTTGAGCGGCGTGATGATCTTGCCGCGCGCCGTGTAGTCCTCGGGATTGGCGGTGAAGGCGAGCAACACATCCAGCGGCAGCCGGATAGGGTAGCCTTTGATCTGGACGTCACCTTCCTGCATGATGTTGAACAAGCCAACCTGCACCTTGCCCGACAGGTCCGGCAGCTCGTTGATGGCGAAGATGCCCCGATTGGCCCGCGGCAGCAGACCGAAGTGCATGGTCAGCTCGTCCGAGAGCAGGTGCCCGCCCCGCGCCGCCTTGATCGGGTCTACATCGCCGATCAGGTCCGCCACCGTCACGTCCGGAGTCGCCAGTTTCTCGACGTAGCGCTGGTCCCGTTCCAGCCAGGCGATGGCGGTCGCATCGCCGCACTCGGCGAGCCGCTCCCGCGCGTACTTGGAGACCGGCGCGAAGGGGTCGTCGTTCACCTCGCTACCGGCCACGACGGGGATGACTGGATCAAGGAAGCGGGTCAGCTCTCGCAGGATCCGGCTCTTCGCCTGTCCGCGGAGGCCGAGCAGGATGAAGTGGTGGCGAGCGAGAAGAGCGTTGGTGAGCTGAGGGAGGATGGTGTCCTCGTAACCTACGATCCCGGGGAAGAGGGCCTCTCCCCTTTCCAGCATGCCGAGCAGGTTGGCGCGCAACTCGTCACGGACCGAGCGGCCGCGCAGCGGAGGTTCGGCCCAGGGAGAGCGCCGAAGATCACCAAAGGTCTGGGGTAGGCGTGTCATGCCGGAAGGTACACGCCATCGAGGGAGATCCTCCACCCCTCAGTCAGGGGCCTGTCGAGTTTCCGTCACCGGTGCGTAGGGGGATGGGGCTGCTCCCCGCCGGGATGCGGTCGGTGCTTCCAAGCTCGAGGGGGCAGGCATCCTTCCGCATGGTTAGGGGTATACCCCGGTGGTGGGTTACCCCCGGGATTCGGTGATCGTGCGGGACGGAATGTCCCCAGCGGACGATCCAGCAGGGCCATTCTGCCAGCTTGACAACCGCATCCCGCTCGGTAATTTGCGCGCGGTTTTTTCGGGTCTTGGCACAGGTCCCAGTTGGTCCACTCTATCCCGTTCGAGGAACCCCATGAAGAAGTACCTCGCCCTGTCCGCGCTCCTCATGCTCGCGGCGTGTGGCAAGAAGGAAGAGGCCGCTCCGCCGGCCAGCGCCCCGGCCGCCGCTCCTGCCGCGACCGACACGACCAAGCACGATTCGACGATGGCCCGGGACACCACCCACAAGATGTAATTCGGGCTGGCTTGGATGGGATGGACTCGAAGGGCCGCCGATACGCTGGCGGCCCTTCGCCGTTTACCTCGATGGAACAGCTCGCCGTCAGGCGTACGCGGCGAGTGTCGCAAAGGGCAGGGGAACCACCCGGGCATAGTGACCGCTGGTGGACACGACGGCCCCCGGGTTCACCTCGCGGCGGAGGATGGCGAGCCCGACCGTGATCTTGGGCAGGACCAGCAATGAACCGATGGTCCCCAAGGGCTGGCCTTCGGAGCCGGTCACCTTGTCGTCCACCAGCTCGGGAAGCCCGTGCCAGATCAGGCCGCGCAGCTCCCGGTTGGTATGTCCCCGGAAATGCAGGCGGGCCACCGTCTCCTGCCCGACGTAGCAACCCTTGGTGTAACTCACCCCCTGGAGCTCGTCGAAACGAACTTCCTGCGGCAGAGTCTTCTCCTGAATCTCGGCGCCGAGGCGGGGCCAGCCGGCGATGATGCGCGAGGCCTCGAGGTCGACCTGATCCCCGGGGATGACGCCGGCCTGTTCGAGCGCCTGCTCGGCCCGGTCGAGCAACTCTGCAGAGGCCACCAGCATGGCCCGGAACGGGGCGGTCGCCTGGGGACGTGCCAGGATCAGCTCCTCGGGCCCCGTGTCTTTCACCAAGAGGCGGTTCTCCCCATCGGGCACGGCGAACCCCGCGGCGGCCAGCGCGGCGATGGCGAGATCGCCGCAGATCCAGAGCACCTCGCGCTCGGCCGAGCGGCTCTCCACCCGCGCCAAGCGGAGCGGAATCGAGCGGCCGAACACGCCCATGATGGAGGCTTGCGATGACGGCTCGGAGACCAGAAAGAGCCGTTCGGGCTTGAGACGGAGCACCCACATGTCCGCGGTAATCATCCCCTTCGGCGAGAGCAGCGCGGCGTAGACCATGCTTTCGTCCCCGGCGGAGACCAGATCGTTCGTCAGCAATCCCTGCAGGCACTGCAACCCGCCAGGTCCTCGCACCTCGAGGATGGTGGCGGGCGAGCGCACCATCACCGCTCCGTCGCGGAGACGGCTCAGTCGGGCTGTGTCGAAGGTGATGGGAGCGAGCATCACCGGCTCCAGGGAAGCTCGCGCGGGTGGTGGTTGCGCAGATCCTCCCAGACCAGGTCGGCGGCGGCCAGTTCCGAGGCCGAATGTGAGGTCGTCACCATGGCGCAGCGGATCCCCGCGGCGCGCGCCGCTTCGAGGCCCGGCAGCGAGTCTTCGATGATCACGCACCCCACCGCCGCGACGCCGAGGGCTTTCCGGGCCGCCCGGTAGCCCTGGGGATCGGGTTTGCAGCGGGTGACGTCCTCGGCCGCGACGATCAGGTCGAAGTAGCGGCGGAGACTCGACTCTCCGAGCACCAACTCGATCTCCCGGCGAAGCGCACCCGAGACCACCGCCAGGCGGTGGCCTTCCTCCGCCGCGGCCTGAACGAACTCGGCTGAACCCGGCACCAGTTGTAGCGAGGCGCGGATGGCCTGCTCGTAAAGCACTGCCTTCCGCTCGATGGCTTCGTCGATCAGCGAGGTATCCGGCCGCTTTCCCATCCGCTCAAAGGTAAAGCGGAAGCACTCCCGGTCGTCGAAGCCGAGGTACTCTCGATAGTAGCGGTCTCGGTCGAGAGCGTAGTCGTAGGTTGCGAGGGTCGCGATCAACGCCTCGCAGTGCTGCGGCTCGTCGTTGACGATGACGCCGTTGAAGTCGAACAGAATCGCCCTGGACATGGGCAGGTAAGATAGAAGGAGCCGGAAGACGGGAGAAGGTTGCGCACGCCGCGTGCGCCATGCGGCGCACGATGCGGGCCTCAGTACACCCCGCCCACCCGATACGACCAATCCAGCAACTCCACCGGGTGGGCGACTTGGATGGAGAGTCCCGCGGCCCGGAGCCCACCGCCGATCTGCATCAGACACCCTGGGTTCCCGGTTGCGACGACGGCGGGGCGGGGAACTGCCCCGGTGATACCGGCGATCTTCGCCTCGAGTACCGCTCGCGACAGGGCGGGTTGGAGCATGGAATAGATGCCAGCACTGCCGCAGCAGCGATCGGAGCCGGGGAGAAGGCGCAGCCGGAGACCGGGGATGGCCCGCAGAACCGCGAGGGGCTGATCCTGCACCCGCTGCGCATGCTGCAGGTGACACGGCGCATCGTAGACGACCTCCAGATCCAGGGCGCCGCCGGGCCGCGGGCCGCGGTCGGCGAGCAGCTCGGTGACGTCGCGCACCCGCTTCGCGAATCCCGTCGCGGAGTCCCCGCCAACCAAGTGGCCATAATCCTTGAGCAGGGCGCCGCATCCCGCGCTGTCGACGACGATGAAATCGGCGCGCTCCCCGAAGGCAGTCAGGTTTTGTTTGGCGAGCTGCACTGCGGCGTCGCGGGCGCCGGCGTGCTCGTGCAGGGCGCCGCAACAGACCTGGTCGTCGACGTCGAGGACACGATAGCCGTTGGCGGCCAGGGTGCGGCGAGTGGCCTCATGCACGTGGGAGAACAGCCCATCCATGACGCAGCCACGGAACAGGGCGACGGTGGGCCCCGTTTCAGATCCGGACCCGCCGGCGCGCGACTTCGCGTGCGTGATATGCCGCGGAGCCGTCGCGCTCACCATTGCCATCCCGAACCCAGCCCGGCCTCGGCTGGACAGCACCCCGGTGATGCCAAGCTCCCGCAGCCAGCGGAGCGCGCCGAACACCGGCCGCCACAACCAGGTCCGGGCGAAGACTGCAAGGATCATTCGGGCGGCCGCCGGGAGCCCACGCTGCCGCACTAGCAGCTCACGCGCCGCTTCGAGACCGCGGCCGTATCCCACTCCAGACGGACATACCGGCTCACAACCCCGGCAGCCGAGGCAGGCATCGAGGTGCTGGAGAAGGGCGGCGTCGGTGGCCGTGACTTCGCCGCGCTCGAGGGCCCGCATGAGCACGATGCGCCCCCGCGGGCTGTCCGCTTCGTCACTGGTGGCGAGGTAGGTGGGACAGGCCTGCAGGCAGAACCCGCAGTGGACGCAGGGATCCAGGGAGGAAAAGTCGCTCACTGCTTACCGCTCGCTACTGACCTCGCCCTCGAGGGCGACCGCGATCACCCCCTTGGGGTCGAAGGTGCTGCGAAGGCGATCGACCAACTGGCCGACCCCTTCACGATAGGCGCCGAAGTGCCCGACCACGCGGCGAATCGCCCATGGCGCGCGTTCCAGCGTCAGCGGTACTTCCCGTTCGGCGGCGCGGTGCCGGAGACCGCGCAACGCATCCACCTCCGCCTCTCCCGCCCAGCGCATCGCTCCGGTGCCCAGTCCTGCGGACAACAGTTCCTCACCGAGCATCTCGATGACCAGGTCGATCACATCGGGCAGGCCATCCAGGAGGGCGCCGAGACGGACCGCCACCGGTCCGCCGAGCGGAGCCCGGGCCACCAGGTTCCAGAAGCCGGCGGCGCGCTCCGGCGGCAGCCGCTCCCACTCGAGTCCGCTCTCGTCGGCGAGACGCGCCGCTTCGGATTCAACCGCCTCGACGGTTCCCGATAGGCGCGCCGCGAGGGTCCACTCCGGCAGTGCGGCCAGCGAGGGGGACAGCAGCTCGAGCGCCACCACGCCGACCTGACCCTCGACCACCCGTTGGCTCGCGCTCACCAGCGCGTGCCGCCCACCGCGACAGATGAAGGTGGCATCCAGCGCCGGCTCCGCGCGGAGCCGGAGGTTGAGCTCGGTGATCACGCCGAAGGCGCCGAATCCTCCCACGTGCAGCTTGGTGATGTCGTACCCTGCCACGTTCTTCACCACGCTCCCGCCGGCGTCGACCAGACGACCATCTCCCGTTGCGACGGTACAGCCCAGGACATGGTCCCGTACCGGCCCGAACCCGTGGCGGAGCGGGCCGGCCGTGGCAGTGGCCACGACCGAGCCGATGGTGCGGTCGGGGCGGCCCGGGGGATCGAGCGCGAGCCAGAGATGGTCCGCCTGCAGCGCCGCGCGGATCGACTCCAGGGTCGCTCCCGCCTGGACCGTCGCGACGAGGTCCGCCGGGCTCACCCGGACGATCCGGTTAAGGCCGCGGGTCGAGAGCGCGAAGTCCGCCGGGCCATCCGGCGGAAGCCAGCTGCCGCGGCCTTCCAGCCGGAACCGCCAGCCTTCGTCTTGCGCGGTCTGGCAGACCAACGCTAGGGCGTCATCGCTCTCGGGCACCGCCCGAGGGAGGCCCCGCGGGTCTCGCTCCACACCTTCCGGCCCGAGCAGATGCCGGAGCCGGTCGAAGGTCGCCTCGCTCATGCCACGCCTCCCTGCCGCCATTCCCGGCAGGTCCGCAGGGGAAACACCTTGCCGGGGTTGGCTCGGCCGGCCGGATCGAATACCCGGCGCACCTCACACATCAGGTCGAGGGAAGGAGTGTCGAACGCCTCGACCATGTATTCCATCTTGTCACTGCCCACGCCGTGCTCGCCCGTAATGCTGCCCCCAACGGCGAGACACGCCTCCATGATCTCCCGGCTGGCTTCCTCCACGCGCCGTGACTGATCCTGGTCCCGCCGATCGAAGCTGATGCAGGGATGCAGGTTTCCGTCTCCAGCGTGAAAGACGTTGCTGATCTTGAGCCCCAGGCGGTCCCGGATCGCTGCGATCCGGTCAAGGATCTCGGGCAGCCGCGAGCGGGGCACCACCGCGTCCTGCACCGCCAGGTCCGGGGCGATGCGGCCCAGGGCGCCGAACGCCTTCTTGCGCCCCTGCCAGAGCCGGGCCCGCTCCGCCGGCGCGGTCGCGGCGGCGACCTCACGCGCGCCATGGGTCCGGAGCAGGCGCTCCACCACCGTACTATCGGCCGCCACCGCTTCAGGAGAACCGTCGAGCTCGACGAGGAGCACCGCGGCGGCGTCGGTGCGCGCTCCGGTGGCGAAGATCGATGCCTCGACCGCGCGCACGCACGATTGGTCCATCATTTCCAGGGCCGCGGGAACGATCCCGGTGGCGATGATTGCGGAGACCGCCTCGCTCGCCGCGCGCAGCGCCATGAAGTCCGCGTGAATGGTGCGGATCTGGCGGGGGATGGGCTCCAGTCTCGCCGTGATTTCGACCGCGACGCCAAACATTCCTTCGCTTCCGATGAACAGGCCCGCAAGGTCCGGGCCCCATGGTTCCCCGTGGGGGGAGCCGAAGCGGGTTGTGGTTCCGTTCGGAAGCACGACCTCGAGCGCAGTGACGTGATTGGTGGTGACGCCATACTTGAGGCAGTGCGGGCCGCCGGCATTCTCCGCGACGTTGCCACCGATCGTACAGGCGCTCTGGCTGGACGGATCGGGTACATACTGGAGCCCGTGCGCCGCGACCGCTTCCGAGAGCTTGGCGTTGATGACACCGGGCTCGACGACCGCGCGGCGGCGCGCGGGCCACACCTCGAGGATCCGGTTCATCCGGGTGAGGGTGACGAG
>DASPUE010000316.1:0-3433 GCA_035623055.1 Gemmatimonadales bacterium | reverse complement strand
GCTGGTGCAGGAGGGGATGACCGATCCTCCCGACATGATGTATCACCTGGTGCGCCGCTTCGGGTTGCCGCGCTGGCTGGCGAGCACGTCCACGACCGGTCTCTCCGGCGCCTTCCGGAAATTCTGCGTTGCTTCGGACGGGTATCGCGACTTCTTCGCCGCCAACGGGATTCCTCCCGAGCGGCTGGTGGTCACAGGGATCCCCAATTTCGACAATTGTCGATCCTTCCTCGACAACGACTTCCCCTTCCGGGACTACGTGCTGGTCGCCACGTCCGATACCCGGGAGACGTTCAAGCACGACGACCGTCACCGGTTCTTCGACCGGGTCGCGTCCATCGCGGCGGGCCGGCCGCTTCTCTTCAAACTGCACCCCAATGAGAACGCCGAGCGCTCCTCGGCGGAGATCCGGGCGCGGTTTCCCGAGGCGCTGATCTACACCGACGGCAATACCAACAATATGGTGGCCAATTGCCGAGTGCTGGTGACCCAGTACTCGAGCGTGGTGTACGTCGGACTGGCGCTGGGGAAGGAGTGCCATTCCTACTTCGACCTGGACCAGCTCCGCCAGCTCCTCCCCTGGCAGAATGGCGGCGTCTCGGCGGCCAACATCGCGCGGGTCTGCGAGCGCCTGTTGCGGGAGCGACCTCGTCCCAGCCTGCGGGTCCCCTTACTGGCGGAGGCCTGGTGAGTGGCGCCGGCGTGGTGACCATCATTCAGGCCCGCACCGGATCCACCCGGCTCCCCGGCAAAGTGCTGCTCCCGCTTGGGGGAGGCACGATTCTTTCCCGCATGCTGGAGCGGGTCCGACGATCCCGCCTTGCCGGCGAGATCATCGTCGCGACGACAACCGAACGCGCCGACGATCCGATTGCGACCCAGGGGCGTCGGTTGGGCTTCACGGTCTTCCGGGGCCACCCCACCGATCTCCTCGACCGCCACTACAGGGCCGCATCAGCTGTCGGTGCGGCCCACGTCGTGAAAATCCCCTCCGATTGCCCGCTGATCGATCCGGCGATCATCGATGACGTCATCGGGTGGTACCTCTCCCGGGCCGACGCGCTCGACTACGCCGGCAACCTTCATCCCGCCACCCATCCCGACGGCAACGACGTGGAAATCATGCGGTTCGAGGCGCTGGAACGCGCGTGGCGCGAGGCGAAGGAATCCCACCAGCGGGAACACACCACGCCATTCCTCTGGGAGCACCCGGAGCGCTTCCGAATTAGCAACGTAGCCTGGCCCCGCGGGCGTGACCTGTCGACGACGCATCGCTATGTCCTCGACTACGCCGAGGACTACGAGGTGATTCGGGAACTGGACGCTGCGTTGCACCGGCCGGGCGCCTGTTTCGGAGTGGAGGAGATCGTCGCCCACCTCGATCGCCACCCGGTTCTCATGTCCCGCAACGCCCGATTCGCGGGACGGAGCTGGTATCGAGACCATCTGGACAAGCGGCGCGCCGCCGAGGCGGCGACAGCCATTGGAGCCTGAATGTCTTCTCTGAGTCCGGCCGATCTCCACGACCTGGCGCGCCGGGTACGCGGTCACGTGATCCGCATGGCCACCGGCGGCGGCTGCTTTCTCGGCGCGTCGCTCTCTTGCGCCGACCTCCTGGTGTACCTGTATGCCCGGGTTCTTCGGGTATCGCCGCTCCGGCTGCAGGATCCCGCGCGTGACTACCTGCTCTTGTCCAAGGGGCACGACGTGCCGGCCCTCTATGGGACGCTGGCCGAGCTGGGCTTTTTCCCGGTCGGCCGGCTTCGCCATCACTTGCGGCCTGAGGACGCGCTCTACTGGCATCCCAACCGGAAGCTCCCAGGAGTGGAGTTCCACTCCGGCTCGCTCGGGCACCTCCTCTCGGTGGGGATCGGAATTGCCTACGACATCCGGCTCTCCGGTGGCCACAACCGGGTGTTCGTGCTGCTGGGCGATGGAGAATTGAACGAGGGATCGATCTGGGAGGGGTTGCTGGTCGCCCGGGCGCTGGGCCTCGCCAATCTGGTGATCGTCATCGACCGCAACGAGTTCCAGGCGAACGCGCGCACCGAGGCGCTGGTGCCGCTGGAGCCACTCGATGCGAAACTCGACGCGTTCGGCTGCCGCACCGTCACCGTCGACGGACACGACTTCGCGGCGCTGGATGGGGCGTTTGGGCTGCTGGCTGAGCCGCGCCCAGGGCCCCTGGCGATCATCGCCCGGACCGTGCGAGGGAAGGGGCTCCCGAGCATCGAGGCCAGAGCAGACCGCTGGTTCTGCAACTTCTCGCCCACCGAGATCGCGGCGTTGCTCCGTGAACTCGAGGGGGACTCCCAGGCGCGCCTCACGTCAGAGGAGCTGGTGGTCCGATGACCGCGACCTACGAAACCGCCCTTCAGACTCTCGTCGCCCAGGACCCACGCCTCATGATCCTGACGGCGGAGAACCGGGCGGCGATCCGCGGGCTCCCCCAGATCTTGGGCCCCCGCTTTGTCGATACCGGGATTACCGAGCAGACGCTGATTGGGATGAGCGCCGGGCTGGCGCTCCGCGGCCGCTTGCCGGTGGCCCACGCCCTCGCCGCCTTCCTCACGATGCGGCCGTTCGAGTTCATCCGGACCGATATCGGAATCCCCGGGCTGCCGGTCAAGCTGGTCGGAGCGGTGCCCGGCATCCTCTCCGAAGCGAACGGGCCGACCCACCAGGCGCTGGAAGACGTGGCGCTGATGCGCGGCATTCCTCACCTCAGGGTCTTCTGCCCGGCGGACCTCGAGGACCTGCTGATCGGGCTGCCGGAAGTACTGCTCAATCCCGCTCCCTGGTACATCCGCTACACCGATCGGCCGGCCGTGCTCCGCCACGATCGCCGTTTTGAGATCGGCAAGGCGGAAATGATCTGCGAAGGGCAGGATATCGGCGTGCTGGTGTACGGCGCCCTCTTTCGAGAGGCCTATGAGGCGACCATGCGCCTGCGGGAAGCGGGGCTCTCGGTCCAACTCCTCAACCTGCGCACCCTCAAGCCCATCGACGAAGCGGCAGTCCTGGAAACCGCCCTGCGCACCCGGCTCGTGGTCACCATCGAGGATCACTTCCAGACCGGCGGCCTGTTCACGCTTCTGGCCGAATTGCTGCTCCGCCATCGGGTGACGGCGCGGACGCTGTCGATCGCCTTTCCGGGGCGCTGGTTCACACCCGCGTTGCTCTCCGACGTACTGCGGGTCGAGGGGCTGCGCGCCGAGCAGATCGCCGAGCGTATCTCCTCCACCTTCCACGCGATCCCGACGAGTTGACGGAGCCGAGATGCCTAATCGAGTGACGACCAATCCCAGTGACCCGGAGATCGCCGCCTCCGACCGGCTGTGGGCCCGGGGAGACGGACTCATCCCGGGCGGGACCCAGACCCTGGCCAAGGGGCCTGGTCAGTTCGTCCGTGGGGTCGCCCCCAAGTATCTGC
>DASPUE010000315.1:0-2924 GCA_035623055.1 Gemmatimonadales bacterium | reverse complement strand
CCTCCCACGCCGTGATGGTGGCCCGGGAGACGCGGGATCTCAAGCAGCAGCTCGCCAACCAGGGCGGGCACAGCGACAAGATCTCCCTTATCGGCATCTCTCCCACTTTCCGCAACGCGGTGGAGCTGGCGCGAAAGGTCGCGGCCACCGATGCCTCGGTGTTCATCTCGGGGGAGAGCGGCACCGGCAAGGAAGTCATCGCCCAGTTCATCCATCAGCATAGCCGGCGGACCAGCCGGGCCTTGGTGGCCCTCAACTGCGCGGCTCTCCCGGAGCCGCTGCTCGAATCGGAAATGTTCGGGCACCGCAAGGGCGCCTTCACCGGCGCGGACCGCGATAAGCCCGGCCTGCTGGAGACTGCCAACGGCGGTACCCTGTTCCTCGATGAGCTCACCGAGATGTCCATGCCGCTCCAGGCCAAGCTCCTCCGGGTCATCCAGGACGGGGTGGTCCGGCGGGTCGGCAGCGAGACCCAGGATGCAGTGGTCGACGTCCGGTATGTGGCCGCCACCAACCGGGACCCGCAGGAAGCCGTGAATCAGGGCGTTCTGCGCGGGGATCTCTTCTACCGCCTGCGGGTGGTGCCCATCAAGCTTCCCCCGCTGCGGAAGCGCCCGGAAGACATTCCGCTGCTGACGAACCATTTCCTGACCTACTACTGGCAGCGTCACCGGCAGATGGGGGACCGGGTGCCCCGGCTGTCCGACGCCAGCATCGCCTTCCTGCGGTCCCGCCCCTGGCGGGGGAACGTGCGCGAGTTGCAGAACGTGATCGAGCACGTCGCCGTGCTCGCGGAACCGGACCAGATCATCCAGCCCAATGATATTCCGATCTACGAGGACTCCCCGGAGGCAGGGGGGGACAGCGTACTCTCGACTCCGTTGCTGGATGAGGCATACCACGTGGGCAAGGACCGGGTGGTCGCCCAGTTTGAGAAGGAATACCTGACCAGACTGATCGGGCGGGCCGGAGGGAACATGTCCAAGGCGGCCCGGTTGGCGAATATCGACCGGACCACGCTTTACCGCCTGATGGACAAGCACAACTTCCAGCGCGAAGAGCTTTCGGGGCCGACGGAGTGACAGAACCGGTCGGAGGAACCGCCAGCGCCCTGGCGGGGCGGACGCCCATTCCGGAAGAGCTGTGGGCGGCCCTGAGTGGGGCGCTGTCCGACGTCGAGGCCGACTGGCAGCAGGTGGCCGAGGACAGTCCCTCCCAGGAGGAAGTCCGCAACCACCTGGTGCAGCTTGGCGCGGCGATCCGGGCCGCCGGCGGAGACGGTCCGCCGCCGGGCGGGCTGCCACGAACCGTGCTCTCTCGCCGCCTGATGGAGCTGCTCCGCCGGCGGTTCCTGGCCCGGGCGGCCGGGCTCGCGATGGCGCCGGAGCCGGCCGGCCTGCTGGGACTGCTGCTCGCCGTGGAGGAGGTGCAGCGGGATCTGGAACCCGACTGGGCCCAGCACTTCGCCGATCGCCTCTCCGGGCCCGACGGAATGGAGTTGGTCGTCGAGGTGGCCCACGACCTCCGCTCCCCGCTCACCTCGATCCTGTTCCTGGCCGAGACGCTGCAACGGGGCAGAAGCGGCCCCATCAACGCCGTGCAGGAGCGCCAGCTGGGACTGATCTATTCCGCGGCGTTCGGGCTCTCCTCGCTGGCGAGTGACGTGATCGAATTGGCCCGCGGCGGCGATCGGCTGGTGGACCTCGATCCGCTCCCCTTTTCGGTGGCAGACATCTTCGAATCAGTCCGCGATATCGTGCAGCCGATTGCGGAAGAGAAGGGGCTCCAGGTCCGGCTGCAGACGCCCGGCGACGACTTCCGGGTCGGACACCCGGTGGCCCTCTCGCGGGTGCTGCTCAACCTCACCACCAACGCGCTCAAGTTCACCTCGGACGGGTATGTCGAGGTGCGGGGCGACCGGCGGGAAGGCACCAGGGTGGAGTTCTCCGTCCGGGACACCGGCCGCGGCATTCCTCCTCACGCCATGCTGACCCTCTTCGAGCCGTTCCGCCGCCGGCAGAAGCAGGGCGAGTACGCCTTCTCTGGTGCGGGGCTGGGGCTGTCGATCTGCCGCAAGCTGGTCGAGGCGATGCGCTCGACGCTGCGGGTCGAGACATCGGCCGAATCCGGCACCCGATTCTACTTCGAGCTGGACCTGCCACTGGCCCCCGCCCGGTTATGACCACGCTTCTGCACGTCGTCGGAGCCCGTCCCAATTTCATGAAGGTCGCTCCGGTGCTCAGGGCGGCGGCTGCGCTACCCAATATGCGCCAATACCTGGTTCATACCGGCCAGCACTACGACGCCGCGATGAGCGACCGGTTCTTCGAGGACCTGGGCCTCCCGGCGCCTGACGTGAACCTGGGCGTGGGCTCGGCCACCCATTCGGTGCAAACGGCGAAGATCATGATCGAGTTCGAGCCGGTGCTCGACCGCATGAAGCCGGACTGGATCGTCGTGTATGGTGATGTGAATTCAACGATGGCCTGCACCCTGGTCGGAGTGAAGAAAGGAGTCCGCGTCGCGCATGTCGAGGCCGGACTCCGCAGCCGCGACCGCTCGATGCCGGAGGAGATCAACCGGATCGTTACCGACGCCCTCGCCGACCTGTTGCTCACCCCGAGCCGGGACGGCGACGAGAATCTGCGGCAGGAGGGGATCCCCGAGTCGCGGATTCGATTCGTGGGGAACGTCATGGTGGACACTCTGCTGTCGCTCCGGGCGCGAGCCCGGGAGCTGGCCGCTCCGTCCGCCCACGGCGTGGCGGGGCGCTCCTACGCCTTCTGCACCTTTCACCGGCCATCGAACGTGGATCAGCGGGAGACGCTGGCGGAGATTCTCGGGGCGCTCGACGACCTGGCGGGACGGATGCCGGTGGTGTTCCCGATTCACCCCCGCACCCGGCAGCGCATGACGGAGTTCAG